>NZ_JBPWAP010000005.1:0-181228 GCF_051776705.1 Bacillus cereus group sp. BceL291
GGTCGGCAACACTCTATCTACAAATTTAAGTATCTCATAAAAATAGATACTCTTGGGTTTATAGGTACATCCCGTCCCTAAAAAACCTAACTTAATCATACGAGGAGGTGAAAAAAGTGGGAAGTTAAACTTTTTAATATTTTCTTTACCTACCATAATCTTTAGGAGTTATTTGTAAACTATTCATAAAAGGGGAGTTGTAGAAATGGGTAATTTAAAAAATATTAAGGCTGCTGATTTTAATTTAGAAGAGAGTTTTGAAGATGATATTTTTATGGAAGTAAACGGTGGAGGAACTTCTTCAGCGGAATGGGGTACAAATTTACCAAGTATTATAACTGGGCTTACTGCACTAACTGGAAACTCTAATGCATCTAATACTTATACGGAATTAGGTTGCTGCAGAGCATAATGAGGATACTTTGTGTTGTTGAAGTTGAATATTAATATTCAACTTCAACAATTACATGAGGAGGGGGAAAAAGTGAAAATAGTAGTATTAACACATTCAAGCTATAGTCATATTAAAGCAATTCAAGAATTTTTAGACGAATTAGTAATAGATAATGAGGTTTATTGTTTTTTAGACAAAGATTATGATTCATTTTGCCGAAATGAAAAGATAAATTATAAATTTTATAACGAAAATTGTGAAAAAGAATGTAATAAAATTATACAAGAACATAATAAAATGCTATGGTCATATATCGATCCTAATGAGAAAAAAGATATAAATGAATTGTTGATTGAAGTGGAGAAACCTCTTGAATATATGTTAAGTGGTGCAAAGGTGTATGAAAAATACTTACTTCCATTGATTCAGGAAATTAATCCGGATTTAATTATTCGAGATGCTTGTGCACTTTATGGAAGATTTATAGCTGATAAATTGAATGTAAAATTAATAGGATATGCTACAAGTATGATATATAATCATGATCACCTGATAAATAATCCAAGAGAAATTTTATCGGGCTATTTCCATTGGAATTTAGATCATTTTATGGATGATGAAGTTCAAGAGTTATTGTTAAAAACTGAAGAAATTACATTAAATTTATGCGAAAAATTTAATGTAAGGCCATTTTCCCCACTTTGTACCACTGACCCGGGAGAAGAATTTAATTTCTGTTTTGGAGGTACTCTGCTTCAGCCTGAATTAAATGAATCGAATACTATGATTGTACAACCCATGAAATTTAAAAATATTAGAGATTTTAATGACTCTAAAGAAAATGTTATTTTGATTTCGTCTGGTACTGTAGGTGTAAATAAAATGACATTTTATAATTATGTAATTAATGCTTTTGCGAACACAGATTATGAAGTTATTATTGGTTTCCACTATGCAAATGCTCCATTTATAAAAACAAAAACATTGCCAAATAATATTAGAATAGAATCTTTTGTTAATCAGGAGGACATTTTAAGAAAAGCAAAATTATTTATCACACACGGTGGCTATAATAGTATATTGGAATCTTTATACTATGATGTACCGATTCTTGTTAATCCTTTAATGAGTGAACAGTTTCTAAATGCTCAACAAATTAGTGAAAAACAAATCGGTATAAATTTAAAAACATATCCAATTAACTCCAATAGTTTGTATTCTATCAGTAAATTTTTAATAGAAAATGATGATTTAAAAGAGAATATTAAATTAATAAAACATAATTTGGAAGAAAGTCATAGTGTTAAATATTTAGTATCGCATATAAATTCATTGAACGAAGGAATGAATTAATTTATGGTTAAAAAGATTCTCCAACAGGATAGTCGAGATTGTGGTCCGGCGTGTTTAGCAATTATTTGCCGTCATTATGGCTTAAAAAAGAGTATATCCTTTATTAGAAGTATTGCTGGTACTGACCGAATGGGAACTAGTGGTTACGGGATGTTAAAGGCTGCAAAAGAGTTGAATTTTAATACGAAAGGGTTATTTATCAAAGATAAAAATCAGGTAACTGATTTGCAGTTCTACCCTTTTATAGCACATTTAGAACCATTGAAAGGTATGAATCATTATGTAGTGATTAATAAGATAAAAAATAATAAAGTGTATATTTCTGATCCGCAAGTTGGATTAAGAATCCTCTCTCTTACTCAATTTAATGAGTTATGGACAGGTTATGTTTTACTATTGGAACCGGATGCTAATTTCAAAAATCAAAAAGATGATAATAGTATATTTAGCTTATTTTTTGAGCTTATTGTTGGAGAGAAAAAAATATTATTTTTAATTTTTTTATTTTCAATTATTTCTACAACATTAGCCATTGTTAATTCTTTTTATTTTAAATATTTAGTGGATAAAATATTACCTTTAAATCAAGTTAACAATCTGAGATTTTTATCTTTAGGTATAATTTCTGCAGTAGTTGGTAAAGCGATAATTGATTTTAGTCGCCAGTATATGATTTTTATTTTTTCAAAGCGTATTGATATTCCTCTTATGTCAAAGGTTTATAATCATGTTACTAATTTACCAATGAATTTTTTTTCAAACAGAAGGGTAGGAGAGGTAATTTCAAGGTACCAAGATGCATCCGTTATTCGAGATGCTCTTTCTTCAGCAGCTATTGGATTCATGATGGATACAATTCTTTTAATTAGTGGTGGAATTGTGCTCTATCAGTTGAATTCATCCCTTTTTTATGTATCCTTGATTCCTATTATTTTGTATATTGTTTGTATTATTTCTTTTAAAAAAGTATTAGAAGTGAAAAATAGGGATACTCTTATTTCTGAATCTGAAGTCAATGGGTATTTGGTAGAAACCCTTAATGGTATTGAGTACGTAAAATCTTTTAATATAGAAAATAGTGTTATTGCAGATTTAAAAATAAAATATAGAGATTATATTAATAAAGTCACTAAATTTGCAGCAACTGCTAGTTTACAGATAACGATACAGCAATGTATAAAAGGTGTTTTTACTATTATTATATTATGGATAGGGGCTTTAAAAGTCATAGATCATCAAATATCTTTAGGAACATTAATTACATTTAATTCATTGTTAATTTATTTTTTTAGTCCTATTGAAAGCTTATTAGGTTTACAGCCGAAAATTCAAAGTGCATTGGTTGCCGGAGATAGACTTAAGGAAATGTTGGATTTAGAAATAGATAAGATAAATGAGAACTCGCTTCAATCTTTAAACACTATTAAATACATTGAAGTTAAAAATGTGGATTTTAGATATGGATCAAGAGATTTAGTCCTTTCAAATGTAAGTTTTAAAATTAAGTCTGGCGAAAAAGTTGCTTTTGTAGGTGAGAGTGGTTCTGGTAAAACAACGATTGCTAAGCTGTTGTTAAATTATTATTCAATTGAAAAAGGGAATATATTGATTTCAGGGAAACCAATAAACAATTTTAAAAAAACAGATCTTAGAAACCAAATTGTATATATGTCACAAGAAAACTTTTTCTTTAGTGGAACAATTAAGGAAAACTTGAAAATGGCGAATAATGATATTACCGATGAGGAAATTATTGAAGTATGTAAAAAGGTGGCTTTAGAAAATGTTATAGAAAAATTACCACATAAATATGACACTTATTTAGAAGAGAAAGGTGCAAATTTATCGAGTGGACAAAGACAAAGGTTAGCTATAGCTAGATGTTTGTTAAAAAAACCTTCTATATTTATATTGGATGAGGCGACATCTAATTTAGACTCTATAACGGCAAAAAAAATAAATGATTTATTGGACAATCTTGATGATTCTATTACTACTATTAATATAACCCATTCATTAAGGTTTGTTACTAATTGTTCAAAAGTTTTTGTAATGAAAAATGGTTGTATTATTGGGGAAGGAGATCATCAAAGTTTATTGAAAACGAATTCGTATTATACAGAATTATGGAGGGAACAAAATTATTTATAATAGAAAAGGTGTTTGTTATGAAGGAGTTTTTTAAGCAGGAAGTTATACATAATGTTATTAATGATACTGTGAAGAAAATTTTATTAAATAAAATACCCAGTAATGATTTATTATCAGTTTGCTTACTATTTAATGAATTAAGCAGTATTAATAGCGAATTTAATAAAATAAACATTCAAATTTTATCACGTGTAATGAATCCTAAAAACAAAGCTATTAATGGCATATCTTTTTATAGTGGCTTACCTCTTTTAAACTTTTGCTTATATAATGTGAATGGAGAGGTACAATTAGTAAAAGATATGAATAAGGTAATTATAGAGAGTGTTATTAAATCAAATAATTATAAAAAATTTTCTATGAAGAATCTTGAGTTAGTAAATGGTTTGACAGGTATTGCAAGATATTTGTTACATTTTAAAAGGAATGATGAGTCCTTAAGACTTTTAAAAGACATTTTAAATAGGATAATTTCTATATATCATGATTTTAATTCAATAAATTCGATAAAAAATTCTGAGATAGCCAGTTCAGTTAATAAAAATTTTTGGGGGGAATATGTTGATATAGGTATATCTCATGGTATATCTGGCCTGATGAGTTTACTTGCTATTTGTGGCCAACAAGGTGTTGAAGTTGCTAATCAAAAAACTGCGCTTAAAACATTAATTAATTTTTTAAGACAGATAAAGTACGATGATAATACCTGGCCGGAAAAAGTTATCTTATCGGAAGGTAATAATTATAATAAAGATAATACTTACAGGCCTAGTTGGTGTTATGGGAATAGTGGAATTGCAAGTACATTATATTTGAGTGGTAGGTATCTCGGAGAATCTACAGTAAAAACATTAGCTCTAAATGCTCTTTTATGTAATGCTCCATCACAGAGGAAAGAGAATATTAATTTTGATTCTCCCATGTTTTGTCATGGCTATGCTGGTTACATGCATATAGCATTAAAGTTATATCAAGAAGAAAAGGATGTTAGATTATTAGAAATTATAAAATTTTGTTTGTCTAAAATTTTAAGTTATTATGATGATTCTCTGCCTATGGGGTTTAAATCTGATGATGCACCTATAGTTGATTTATCTTTTGTAACGGGTATAGTCTCAATTTTATTACCTCTTTTAGATTTATTAAAATCCGATACAAATAAATGGGACTCAATATTTTTATTAAGCTAAATGAATATTACTATACTTACTTATATAGCTAATACCTTTCATATATCATGAGATTTGTTAATAGTTTGTGTAGAAATGGATATAAATACTCATTTTATAAGATGAATTCTTCTTTGATTTTAAATTATGTGATAAAAAGTATTAGTCGTCTTTTTAACGTGTGAACATTTCGTATATTTAATAATATGGATACCTAATTTCATGTTAGATATTTCCAGGTTGATTGTCAGTAGGATTATTTGATAAGTATACTAATAATTTTGATAGCATAAGAAATATTTTTGATTTATATTATTGATTCTGGTAAATATGAAATGATTAATTTTATAGAGTAATTTTCTTTTTTCCTATAAGGAGGTTTATAGGGGGAAAGAAAATTACTCTATATTTTTTTGAATAATATCAAGTGATTTTTATATAAAGTACATTCTTATCTATTTGTTTTTAGAGATACCAAAGTAAGTACATTTTTGTTAAATATTTTAAGAAACGCAAGGGAGAATTTTTTTAATGTTTATCATATTAAAGGTAAAAATAAGTTGTAAAAGGAAAAATAAAGGACGCCTAATGGAAGTAAGGGAAATATTGAATTTATAAATAAGAAAGAATACTATTGTACTTGCAACTAAACACTAATCTATTTTCATACAGTTATGTGTTAAAAGTGTGTTGTTTTATAACACACTGTGTGATTTTTGAACGACACACCAATTGAAAACGTTAACACACAAAGAAAATGCTTGGAAAAGCACTGATTTTATTGATTTTAAAAAGTTGGCACGCTAATTGCATTGGTAAATAGCGTAAAGAAAAATAAATAACATAAATTTTTTATACTATACAAGGGGGATTTTCAAATGAATATTTTATTATGTTGCTCAGCAGGGATGTCTACAAGTTTACTAGTTACAAAAATGGAAGCGGCTGCAAAAGCTCGCGGTTTAGAAGGCAAGATTTGGGCTGTATCTGGGGATGCAGTAAAAACGAATATCGATCAAGCAGATGTATTATTACTAGGACCACAAGTTCGTTACATGCTCTCTTCAATGAAAACGCTTGCTGATGAGAAAAACGTTGGAATCGACGTTATCAATCCAATGCACTACGGCATGATGAATGGAGAAGCAGTTTTAGATCACGCATTAACACTTAAAAAATAATTAGGGGGGAAGCGAAATGCAAAAGTTTATTGCATTTATGGAGAAGTATATTGTTCCTGTCGCTGGCAAAATCGGATCGCAACGTCATTTAGCTGCGATCCGAGACGGATTTATTGCAGTTATGCCACTTATTTTAGTAGGTTCGATGGCAATATTGGTTAATGGTTTACCAATTCCGGCGTTCCAAGATTTTATGAAAGATTTATTCGGTGAAACGTGGAAACAAATTGGTGGTGGCATGTGGACAGGTTCCTTCGGGGTATTAGCTTTGATGGTTGCGGTAACTACGAGTTACAATTTAGCAAAATCATATGGAGTTGACGGATTGTCAGCGGGGCTTATTTCATTTGGTGCGTTAATTATTTTTACACCAACAACTCCTAAAGAAGGTGGACTAAGTTTTCTTTGGACAGGTGCACAAGGGTTATTTGTATCATTAATTGTTGCAATTTTTGTTACAGAGGCGTTTCGCTTTTTTGTACAAAGAAACTTTACAATAAAAATGCCAGAGGGTGTTCCACCTGCAGTAATGAAATCATTTGCAGCGTTAGTACCAGCATTTGTTATTTTAACTTTGGTTGCAAGTATTCAATTAGCGGTGAAATTATCAGGTACTAGTGTTCATGAATTTATTTTTAATACACTACAAGTACCATTACAAGGTTTAGTGGGAACATTACCAAGTGCAATTGTAATTGCTCTATTACTACATCTTCTTTGGTTCTTTGGTTTGCATGGACCCAATATTGTTGGAGGGATTATCGAACCGTTATATTTGCCAGCATTGGAGAAAAATATAAGTCTATTCCAAAGTGGGACATCCGCATTTGAGGTTCCCAATATTGTTACAAAACCATTTTTTGATACTTTTGTATACCTTGGTGGTTCGGGTGCAACATTAGCATTTCTGGTAGTAATATTAATTATAGCTAAAAGTGCACAACTACGTGGGGTATCAAGGTTATCGCTTGGACCAAGTGCATTTAATATTAATGAACCAGTCATCTTTGGTACACCAATTGTCTTAAACCCAATTTTGTTTATTCCATTTATTTTAACACCAGTTATTTTGGTTATTACTTCTTACACAGCAATTTACTTTGGTTGGGTGCCAAAAACTGTTGCAATGGTTCCTTGGAACGTGCCACCGATTATTAGTGGTTATCTTGTAACAGGTGGACATATTTCAGGTGCCATTTTACAAATATTTAATTTTATACTTGCAATGATAATCTATTTCCCATTTGTTGTCGCATGCGATCGTTCAGTTATCCGTACTGAGAAAGCAGCACAAGGAAACAACAACTCTGTACCTATGTAACATAGTAATTGTTCTCACAGGCAACAGTGTCTGTGAGAACAATTACCTTTATATCATGTTCAAAAAGATGAAAAACATCTATATGAATACTAAACTATCATTAATAAATTCATACTTTAATAGACATGTTCAAACTGAAGGGGTATTTAAATCGGTTGAACCTTATAGAGAGGGCGGTAATTATAATGACTACAGCAGAACAAATTCCATTCCAATTGATTTTAAATAGTGGTAACGCACGAAGCTTTGCGATGGAGGCACTTCAATTTGCCAAACAGGGGAAAATGGTAGAAGCAGATGAAGCGATGGTAAAGGCAAAAGAAGCGATTAATGAAGCGCATCATTTCCAAACAGAGCTCATACAATCAGAAGCAAGAGGAGAAAAAACAGAGGTTAGTGTTCTTTTAATTCACGCACAAGATCATTTAATGAATGCGATTACAGTGAAAGAATTAGCAGCAGAGTTTATCGATCTTTATAAAAAACTTGAAGCGAAAGGGGAATAAAGCATGACTGGAATTAAAATTGCTACAATCGGCGGTGGATCTAGTTATACACCAGAGTTAATTGAAGGATTTATTAAGCGTTATGATGAGCTTCCTGTTCGTGAAATTTGGTTAGTAGATATTGAGGCAGGAAAAGAAAAGTTAGAAATCGTTGGTAACTTAGCAAAACGTATGGTAAAAAAATCAGGTTTACCAATCGAGGTACATTTAACACTTAATCGCCGTGAGGCATTAAAAGATGCTGACTTCGTAACAACACAACTTCGCGTTGGTTTATTAGAAGCACGTGCAAAAGATGAAGCAATCCCGTTAAAATATGATGTAATCGGTCAGGAAACAAATGGTCCTGGTGGTCTATTCAAAGCGTTGAGAACGATTCCTGTTATTTTAGATATTTGTAAAGATATGGAGGAGCTCTGTCCGAATGCATGGTTAATTAACTTTGCAAATCCAGCTGGTATGGTAACAGAGGCTGTCCTTCGTTATACAAATATTCAAAGAGTAGTTGGTCTATGTAACGTTCCAATCGGAATCCGCATGGGTCTTGCCAGATTACTTGAAGTAGATGCAAGTCGTGTTCACGTTGATTTCGCAGGTTTAAATCATATGGTATACGGACTAGATGTATACTTAGATGGCGTAAGTGTAATGGATCGTGTGTTAGAGCTTGTGACAGATCCAGAAAAACAAATTACGATGGAAAATATCGCAGCGCTTAACTGGGAACCAGACTTTATTCGCGGCCTTCGTGCAATTCCATGTCCATACCATCGTTACTACTACAAAACACGTGAAATGTTAGAAGAAGAGAAAGAGGCTTCTGTTGAAAAAGGTACACGTGCAGAAGTAGTAAAACAATTAGAAAATGATTTATTTGAGTTATATAAAGACCCGAACTTAGATATTAAACCACCACAATTAGAAAAACGTGGCGGAGCTTATTATAGTGATGCAGCATGTAGCTTAATTACGTCTATTTACAATAATAAAGGTGATATCCAGCCTGTTAATACACGAAACAACGGAACAATTGCAAGCTTACCACATGATTCAGCTGTTGAAGTGAACTGTATTATTACGAAAGAAGGCCCAAAACCAATTGCAGTTGGAGATCTTCCAGCACCAGTTCGCGGTTTAGTACAACAAATTAAATCATTCGAGCGCACAACAATTGAAGCTGCTGTTACAGGGGATTATCATAAGGCGCTGCTTGCTATGACAATCAATCCACTTGTACCATCAGATAAAGTTGCAAAACAAATTTTAGATGAAATGTTGGAAGCACATAAAGAGTATCTTCCACAGTTCTTTAAAAAGGTAGAGAAGTAAAAGCGGCGCTATTTAGCCCGCTTTTTTTATTCTATTAGGAGGTATTATGATGATTAAGTTAATTGTAAATGCAGATGATTTCGGTCTTACAGAAGGTACAAATTACGGCATTATTGATGGGCATATAAATGGACTTGTAAATTCAACGACGATGATGATGAATATGCCAGGAACAGAGCATGCGGTACGCTTAGCGAAAGAGTATAACCTACTCGGAGTAGGCGTACATCTCGTATTAACAGCAGGGGAGCCACTTCTTGGAGACGTACCATCACTTGTAGGTAGCGACGGATCGTTTCATAAACAAAGTGTTGTAAGGGAAGGGAATATAAATCCAGAAGAAGTTGAGAGAGAGTGGACTGCTCAAATTGAGAAATTCCTATCTTACGGATTAACACCAACTCATTTAGATAGTCATCATCATGTACACGGATTACCGATCTTACACGATGTTCTTGAGAGATTAGCAGCTAAATATAATGTTCCAATTCGTCGTTGTGGGGAAGATAGAGCGGTGCATCCATTTTCTGATGTATTTTACAGTGACTTTTATGCGGATGGTGTGACGGAAGATTACTTTGTGAAGTTAATAGAAAGAGTACAAGGTGAACAAACGGTAGAAATTATGGTTCATCCAGCTTATATTGATCCAGAGCTTGTGAAGCGTTCTTCTTACGTAATGGATCGTGTGAAGGAATTGCGTATTTTAACAGAGAGTGAGTTGCCTGAAGGGATAGAACTTGTGAAGTTTTAATAGAAAAACGACGGCTACATCATGCCGTCGTTTTTTATTTACAAAATGGATAGAATATATCCGCCAAAAGCTCCAAGTATAACGATAACCGAAGGCGGTGCTTTCCAAAAAGCTAGTAAGCAAAAAAGAAGCGAAGCGAAAACGAAATCTGAAGCATTTATAATTGTACTCGTCCAAATGGGATCGTAAAAAGCGGCAATTAAAATACCAACAACTGCGGCGTTAACACCAAGTAGTGCGCCTTGTATGAATGATATTTTTCTCACATTGTTCCAAAATGGTAAAACACCAATAACGAGTAAGAAAGCAGGGAGGAAAATCGAAATTGTTGCGATTATTGCCCCAAGCGTCCCGTTTAACACTGCTCCTATATAAGAGGCGAATGTAAATAGTGGTCCTGGTACTGCTTGTGTTAATCCGTATCCAGCTAGGAACTGTTCTTTCGTCATCATTCCGTTTTGTACGAACTCACCTTCAAGAAGGGGCAGCACGACGTGTCCTCCTCCAAATACAAGTGCGCCAGAGCGATAGAAACTGTCAAATAAAGCGATGTAATAAGAGAACGGTCTTAATATTGGTAGCAGTAGTAATAGTCCAAAGAATAAGACGAGGCAAGAAACTGCTATCTTTTTTGAAATAGGTACTCTTATATTTTGAGATTGGCTAATTGGTTGGTTGCGATATAAAAACCAACCGATAAAGCCACATATTATAATAAGGATGACTTGTGTCCAACTACTTGGCCATAATAAGGCGATTGCGGCAGTTAGAATCGCAATCGTTGCACGATTTCGATCTGGAGTTAACTTTCGCGCCATTCCCCATATGGCATGAGCGACAATAGCGACTGCTACAAGTTTTAGTCCATGAATCCAGCCAGCACTTCCAAGATCGAACTGATTAAGGAATGAGGCGAAGAAAACTAAAACAAGCACAGACGGTAAAGTGAATCCAATCCATGAAATAATAGCTCCTAAAAGCCCGCCCCTTAATAATCCAACCCCCATACCGACTTGACTGCTGGCAGGACCAGGAAGGAATTGACATAGCGCTACTAAATCTCCATAGCTTCGTTCATCCATCCATTTTCTTTTTTGCACGTATTCGTGGTGAAAATAGCCGAGGTGAGCGACAGGACCGCCGAATGAAGTAAGTCCTAATTTAAATGAGACGAGAAAAATCTCTAATAATGCGTGAAAGATGTGTTTGTTTTTTTTCAAAATAACCTCCTATAATGTTTTTCTATGTGCATTATACAAGAGACTTTCAATCTACAGGAACGATTTTAATGTAAAGATTTTGTGAATCTTTTCTTTGTAATTAAAATTGAAAAAGTCATAAATGATTATGTCTAAACCATAAAGTAGTAGAAGTAGTACTGGGAAATTTATATAAGGAGAATGCCTTATGACAACACATTTCTTTGCTAGGTTAACAGGTAAGAGGGAAGTGCCTCCTGTAAATACAGAAGCTTTTGGGGTAGCAGAGTTTATTTTTAGTGATGATTTAACGAAATTGCATTACAGAGTAATACTAAAAAATATAGAAAAGGTTACATCGTGTCAAATTCATTTAGGGAAGTCTACTCAAATTGGTCCTGTTGTTTTATATTTGTATGGTCCACTGGAGCAAGGAATTAGCTTGAACGAGGGAGGTATTACTGGTGTAGTGAATGTAGAGGATTTTGAGGGACCTTTACAAGGGAAATCATTTGTTCATTTACTTCAAGAAATTATTCAAGCAAATGTATATGTTAATGTCCATACGAAATCACAAAAAAGAGGAGAAATAAGAGGGCGAGTTAGAAAAGTAAAGAAGTAGAGGAAAAGGCTGTCCATATGTTGGAACAGCCTTTTCTCATTATATAAGGTGCTAGTTTTAGCGATTATTGTCGGTAAATCGATATATTTTGAAAATCGCTGATATAATCTGGGTTGCGCCGATATATTTTGAAAATCGCTGATATAATCTGGGTTGCGCCGATATATTTTGAAAATCGCTGATATAATCTGAGTTGCGCCGATATATTTCAATAATCACTGATATAACTCACGTTACGGTCGATATTTTTAAAAACGGCCTCGATTAATTTTTCACAGGCTGATTTTTAATAAAGAAGTCCATAACATAAAATACTTCGTCATCAGGTATTTGTATTTCAAATGTGTTTTCAATTGGTTGCAACGCTTTTTTTACTTTCATATACATCCAGTACTCATCTTGTCTTCTTTTCTCTTTATCAGGGTGAGGAAGAAGGCTTTCTCCTTTTTGAAGACGGTCAACCATACAGCTCATATGCAGAATAACACCCATTAAGCTATCAGGAGTTAGCTGTAAGGAAATTAATTCCTGAATTGTATTTAATGCGTAACGAATTGTTTTGATAAGTAATGCTCCATCGTTACGCTGCATTTGTTGTTCAAGAATATCCGCCATTTTTGCATATGTTTCTTCATACGTAATTAATTCTTGAATTGGCTGAATCGCTGTGTAGTTTACGATGTCTTGGAAATGATATGTTAAGCATGGTACTTGCACATCGAAATTCGTGACAATACAAATGATGTTACGCTCTTTTTTTATGTTCTCAATCATTTTCGTTAAATCTTTTTCATGGACGATACTAATTGGAATAATTTCAATTAAGTCTTTATCAAATCGTAAATAGTTCTCTAACATTTTTTGAATAGCTAAAGCACTTCCTTCACCAGTTAAGCAAGCTGTTAAAATAACAGATTTCATTGGAGAGAGAGGTTTTTTCTTTTCTTCTTGTACGTTTAAGTAAAATGGTGTTAAATTTTTTACTGTTTCATACAGCGCATCTAATGAATAACCGAGCTGAGCTTTTCGAGCTGCTTCTAGTGCGTGTGGTGTGCTCGTCATCGAGAGAACACGTACAGGGATTTTGAACTCCGTTTCTAATATGTCACCGATATAAGCAAGTGACCCCATATCGACAAGTAAGAGAAGCCCATTTACATTTTGTAGTGTTTTCATATACACTTTCACACGTTCCAAGAAATCTTTCGGTGATTCGTGTAACGGCATATCAATACCGGTTACTTCCTCAATGCCGAGAAGTTCGTTTGCGACGTTTGCCATTTCAGTTGCGATGCCATTACCGTGTGCTAATATTAATACTTTTACTTCTGTTTGTGAGGCAGGAATTGGATCAACAACGAAGAACATTGTTAAAAAGCCAGCTTCATCAATAGGCATTGTTATTTGTAATTCTTCCTCCAGTAGTTGAATGCATTGCATAGCTACGGAAAAAGTTTCTTTATATTTCGTACGAATTTGATTTAATTGTGGGTGATGTATTTGTTTGCCGCTTTGTAAACGTTGTAGAGTTGTCTGTACATGTAAACTTAAAGCGAGAAATACTTTTTCATCAAACGTCTTAGATAAATGCTTTTCAGCAAGTTCCGCTATTTTTTCACATACGGAAACGATATTACGATCCACAATTTTAAAAACATTTTCATGGCTTGTTTTTTTTGATATTTGGTTAAAATATTGTACGAAAAAGCTTTGAACATCATTTTCTATTAGTAATTCTAATTCTTCCTCTTCAATACCACGTGCTTGAAGTTCTTCGTATTTATAATCAATATAATCGTAAATAGAAGAGCGTTTTTCATCTTCTGTTTTATGATTACTCCAACCTTCCTCACCTGTAAATACAAATGTTTCATTTGGTATTTGGTATAAGTGACGGCTCTTCCTTTCAATGAACAACCCTTCTTTCATATACCAAGGTAAATCTGTACTTGAAACATAGACAGAATCACGTTTCTTTGTGACCAAATCAGAATAGGCTTTCGCACAGGCAATTTGAACATCTGTTTTTAATTGACCAATGTTATTGGGACAATTGTAAAAGACGAAAGCACGCATTGCATTTGGGCTAACGTGAATGTCTTTTCGCAGACGAATTGCTTCATTTGTGAAAAATCGCTGTAGTAAAGCAAAGCGCTCTTTATGTGTACGCTCACGAAGTGGTGGCAGCGTAACAGTCATTGGTATACGTCTTGTAAATGTTTTTAATAAAAATGAATTTGGTTCTTCTGTTGTTGCAGTAATGATTAATACTTGTGCTTTACGTTCGTTCTCTGTTTCTCCAAGGCGGCGGTACACTCCGCGGTCAATAAAGGTGAAAAGCATTTCTTGTCCCTCTGGAGGCAGGCGATGTACTTCATCTAAGAAAAGAATTCCTTCATGTGCTTTTTCAATTAACCCTTTTTGATCACTTGCTCCTGTATAAGCTCCTTTTTTAATCCCAAATAATTGCCCGAGTAGTAACTGTGGATTATTTGCATAATCAGCACAGTTAAATACGATAAATGGTGCATCTTTTGGAAGCTGTTCAACTTCAATTGCATATTCGTGCATTAAAGAAGCAAACATAGACTTTCCGACCCCTGTTTCTCCCAGTAGTAAAGTATGCATACCGTTTGGAGGATAGAGAATAGAAGCTTTCGCTTTTTCAATTGCAATTTTAAGGCTCGTATTTTCAATTGCAAATGTATCTAATGAAGTTATGTCTTTTGAATGCGTTTCCAACGAAGTGTTCGTTTGTATGTAAAAACGAACAGGTCGCGTATTTGTTTTTAATAAACGTTTATCTTTTACAAGTTTGTTTAAATCGCTACTTACATTGGCGCGATCTAGTTGCAGAAATGTAGCGAGTTCTGATGCGGTTACACCTTCTGTATAATTGCCTTTTTGTATTGCGTTAAAAATGAGATCTATTCGTTTCATTTCTATTCACCTCGAAACTTCATCACTATTTAAAATTTTACACAAAAATGGGAAGGGTGGGAAGAGAAAAATAAAACAGCTTTAGCACATAGGTGCTAAAGCTGTTACAATCTTGTGTCTTTCCAAAAATTCACTTTGAGATGAGAAGAAGGATTATAGGGAAGAAGTTTGTATCCTTGTGACTGTAAGTAATCAATTACTTTTGGCAGTATTTGTACGGTTACACTCGAATCATGCATTAAAATGACTTCGACTTGTTCATCACTTTGATTACGTACTCTTTCGAGTATGGCAGAAGGATTGTCATAGCTTTTCCAGTCGTATGTATCGATCGTCCAATCCCACATTTTATACTGGGCCGATACAAGTGCGTCACGGTAATTCTTTTTTAAATAAGGCATACTACCATATGGAACGCGAACGAGATGTGTATTTAATTTCGTAACTTGCTGGACAATGCTTTGTGTTTGCTCCATTTCTGCAATTAAAGTGGAAGGGTCACCAGTGTAAAGGCGTTTTACATCATGTGACATGCTGTGGAGCCCGATATAATGTCCTTCTTTAATTAATCGTTGCATCGTTTTTGTGTAATGTGGCACTTTTCCGCCAATAACAAAGAAAGTTGCTTTTCCGTTCTTTTCTTTTAAGATGTTTAAAATTTGTGTAGTATATTTGTTTGGCCCGTCATCAAATGTTAAGTACGCAATTTTTTGTGTAGGAGAAGTTGTTTCAGTATTTGGATGATATTCAGCAGGAATAACAGTTGTTGCTTCAGTATTAGATGATACGTACATAGTAATCGTTAAAAATAAAATAATACATTGAAATACTCGCTTGATCATAACATTCACCCTCAGTTTGACAATCAAGATGTAAAAAAGAAAACTTGATACTTTTCTTATTATGTATAGCTTTCTCCAATAGAGGAACTCTCAAACAATCTATATTTTGGAAATATAAAATGAGAATAAAAAATAGCATCCTCTTATAAGAAAGAGGATGCTATTTGAATATTTCATAATTGAAAAGGCTATACTACAATTAGTCTTCGCGTTTTTTCACTTTTTTATAAAAGGAAATGATTGGTTTGTAGCGTTCATGTACAAGCCCGATTATTTCAGCGATGATTTCTGTGAAGAAAATCAAAGCGAAAAGAAGAATAATGGATAACCATAACGTTGCACTAGTGAAAATAATGGCATTTACACTAAAGAAAATACCGAATGCGTATATAATTAGTACCGTTTTGCGATGAGAGAATCCCATTGCAAGTAAGCGGTGATGTAAATGTGATTTATCTGGTGCTGAAATAGGTTTTTTATTTACGATACGACGGATGATTGCAAATATCGTATCAAATATAGGTACACCTAAAATGATAATTGGAACGATAAAACTGAATAACGTTACACTTTTGTATAATCCAAGTAACGATATAACAGAGATACAGTATCCTAAAAATAGTGCTCCTGTATCTCCCATGAAAATTTTTGCTGGATGGAAGTTGTAGAATAAAAATCCAATTGTACTTGCTAATATAATTAATGCAAGTGGCAAGATAATAGCTGTTCCAGTACCCCATGGGCTAGTGAAGGCCATATATGCTAGCGTTGCAAGTACGATAGATGAAATCCCAGCAGATAATCCATCTAAGCCGTCAATTAAGTTGATTGCATTCGTAATACCTACAAGCCAAAATACTGTAATTGGATAAGCAAGCCATCCAAGTTCAGTATCCCCAAGGAATGGGATATATAATACTTGCACTAATAATCCACTTTTTACAATCATAATGGCAACTAACAGTTGCCCACCGAATTTTACTCTCGCAGATAACTCGTACATATCATCTAAAATTCCGATGATTACAATGATAATCGCACCTAGCGTTATCGATAACATTCTTTGTTCATATAAGCCGCCGACAACAAATCCTACAGCTACACCAATAAATATTGCCAACCCGCCAAGACGTGGCATAATCTTTTGGTGCACTTTACGTGCGTTTGGCTTATCTGTCGCTCCTATTTTAAAAGCTAATTTAATAACTAAAGGAGTAACGACGAGTACAGTGATGAATGATGCCAAAATGGCATAAATCACTTGTGAGTCCATTAATACCCCACCCTTTATAGTCTAACGTAATTTTTTTTGAAAATATATTTATCTGAAAATTATGATGTTTATTTACAGGCTCATAACATATGGTATCACAAAAAGATTAGAATTCAATCTTTTTTTCTTTTTACGGTTAATGGAAACGGATAGAATATATGACAATTGTATATAGAATGTTGAATCATATAAGAAGGTTAATTGTACTGGGCTTTGGAATGTAACATTTCCTCTTTTTCTTCAATAGTGAATACTTTTATTTCAGTATTATAAGTGTTGCACGTAGAAATGAGTAAGTTTCGTGTTAAAATGTGGGAATTTATCACGCGTGAACGGGCAGCCGGATTCTCATTGATTAAGTTTTACTTTATAGTGCATTTAATTTTACAAAAACTTTAAAAAAAATAAGGGAAGTAATTCATATAATGAAGAAGGAAAAGGGTTTTCTCATTTTTAATATGAGAGGGGGAAGCGCAGGGAGAGTTCTATATTTCATATCTTTTCTATTGTAAATTCCTGTGCGAAAAGGAAATGAAAATTACGATAGTAGGTACTGGATATGTTGGATTGATTACAGGAGTAGGATTGGCAAAATTAGGGCATTCAGTTACATGTTTTGATATAGATGATGAAAAAATTGAACGGATAAAACAAGGGGATTTACCTATTTATGAGGCCAGATTACATGAATTAATAAATTATGCATATGAGAATAATGCTTTAACTTTTACATCAAATAAAGAAGAGGCATTTGATGATGTAGAGTTTATATTTATTGCAGTTGGAACACCACCTTTATTAGATGGGACGGCAGATTTAACGTATATTCAGAGTGCTTGTAATGATATTGGATTATATGCGACGAACGATATTATTGTTGTTACAAAAAGTACAGTTCCAGTAGGTACAAATGATGTAATGAAGGGATGGATTGAGGAGAAGTTAAAAGGGAGGCATACAGTACATATCGTATCGAATCCAGAGTTTTTGCGTGAGGGTTCAGGTATTTATGATTTCTTTCATGGAGATCGTATTGTAATTGGAGCGGATAGTAAGGAAGTAGCAAGAAGAGTAGAGAGTTTGTATAGTCAATTATGCTTAGAAACGTATGTTACAGATATTAAAAGTGCGGAGATGATTAAATACGCGTCGAACGCCTTTTTAGCTACAAAGATTAGTTTCATTAATGAAATTTCAAATATATGTGAGAAGGTAGGCGCGAATGTATTGGATGTTGCCAAAGGGATGGGAATGGATAAGAGAATCGGTGCATCTTTTTAAATGCGGGCATTGGCTACGGAGGGTCGTGTTTTCCGAAAGATACGAAAGCACTGGTACAAATTGCGGGAAATGTTGCTCATGATTTTCGTTTGTTAAAAGCAGTTATTGAAGTAAATAA
Organism: Bacillus cereus group sp. BceL291; assembly: GCF_051776705.1. NCBI lineage: Bacteria > Bacillati > Bacillota > Bacilli > Caryophanales > Bacillaceae > Bacillus > Bacillus cereus group sp. BceL291. The sequence continues at coordinate 18,434 of NZ_JBPWAP010000005.1, forward strand.
TAAGCAACAGTTGCTATTGATTGAAAAAGCGAAAAAAGTTATGAACATGAATAAAAAGCGGATTGCAGTTCTTGGCGCATCCTTTAAACCGAATACGGATGATATTAGAGAGGCATCATCTCTTATTATAATAGAAGCATTAATTAATATAGGTGCAGATATTGTTCTTTATGACCCAAAAGCAATTCAATATGTAAAGAATATATTTGGAGATGCTATACAATATAGTAGATGTATAGATGAATCGATTAGAGATGCGAGTGCGGTTTTTATCGTAACAGAATGGGGAGATATTCAAACTTATCCGTTAGAAAAGTACGTACAACTTATGAGGGAGCCTATTTTATTTGATGGGAGAAATTGTTATACTGATGAAGATGTTAAGAAACAAAAGATAGATTATTACTCGGTGGGAAGAAAAAGTATTTGTAATAGAAAAGTTTCTGTTATGCGTTAAAAAGGGATGTACTCATGTATATTTTTATATGTCATAATAGAAGCTGTAATTAGTGAAAGAAAAGAGGCAATCACATGACTGAACGTTTAAAAGTAATGACAATTTTCGGGACACGTCCAGAAGCAATTAAAATGGCACCTCTTGTATTAGAGTTGCAAAAACACCCAGAAAAAATTGAATCGATTGTGACTGTAACAGCACAACATCGCCAAATGTTAGATCAAGTATTAAGTATCTTTGGAATTACGCCAGATTTCGATTTAAATATTATGAAAGACCGCCAAACTTTAATTGATGTTACAACGCGTGGTTTAGAAGGTTTGGATAAAGTAATGAAAGAAGCGAAGCCGGATATTGTACTTGTACATGGTGATACAACAACAACATTTATTGCAAGTTTAGCTGCTTTTTATAATCAAATTCCAGTAGGTCATGTTGAGGCGGGCCTTCGTACATGGGATAAGTATTCTCCATACCCAGAAGAGATGAATCGTCAATTAACAGGTGTAATGGCGGATCTTCATTTCTCACCGACAGCAAAATCAGCAACGAACTTACAGAAGGAAAATAAAGATGAGTCACGTATTTTCATTACAGGAAATACAGCGATTGACGCACTACAAACGACTGTAAAAGAAACATATAGTCATCCTGTACTAGAGAAACTTGGAAATGATCGTCTTGTACTTATGACAGCTCACCGCCGTGAAAACTTAGGTGAACCGATGCGTAATATGTTCCGTGCAATTAAGCGTCTTGTTGACAAACATGAAGATGTACAAGTTGTGTACCCTGTTCATATGAACCCTGTTGTTCGTGAAATAGCAAATGAAATTTTAGGTGAACATAACCGTATTCATTTAATTGAGCCGCTAGATGTAATTGATTTCCACAATGTTGCAGCTCGTTCATACTTAATGTTAACGGATTCTGGTGGTGTACAAGAAGAAGCTCCATCACTTGGTGTACCAGTTCTTGTTCTTCGTGATACAACAGAGCGCCCTGAAGGTATTGAAGCAGGTACGCTGAAATTAGCAGGAACAGACGAAGAGACAATCTTTGGTCTTGCTGATGAGCTGTTATCAGATAAAGAAGCTCATGATAAGATGGCGAAAGCATCTAACCCTTACGGTGATGGTCGTGCATCAGAGCGTATTGTAGAAGCAATTTTACAGCACTTTAATAAGTAAATAAAAAAGGCCCAATCGCATAGATTGGGCCTTTTTGTTACGGCTGATTGCGCATAATCCACTCTGCATGAGCATTTGTAGAAGGTGGCGGATCAGTTGGTGTTTTATTTTGGTTTGTTGCTTTTTTTGTTTGTTCGTTAGAATTAGAACTTGAATTTGAATCAGGATTTGAATTGTTTTTTGTAGTTGGATTTTTTGCTTTTTCTCCTAATTCTTTTTCAATTTCGTTACGCACCGTTTCGACACTGATTGGATCTGGAAGGAAGTAATAAATACCGCCTATCTTTTTGTCTTCGCCTTCAAGCTTTAACGTTTGTATTGTAGAAGGATCAAATCCAGAGAGTTTATTGTAAAGAGCAAGTCCGTCTGAAATAGGAATGTCGGTTTTTATATATTTTCCAACTACAGTCGTTAAATCTTTAATTTTAAATACAGTAGAGGTGGAGTTTAGCTTTTGGGCAACAGCGGCCAGTAATTGTCTTTGTCTAGCAGCACGACCATAATCGCCATTTGGATCTTGCTTTCGCATACGGACGTAAGCAAGTGCTTCTTCACCGTTTAAGTTTTGCTGTCCTTGCTTAAATTGAATTTTTTTGTAGTAATCCACGTCAGAGCGCTCCCAAAAATCGAAGGGTACGTCAACGGTAACACCGCCAACAGCATCAACGATACCTTTAAAGCCTTGGAAATCAATTTTAATATAATGGTCTACAGGAACTTTTAGAAAACCTTCTACAGTTTTGATTGCCATTTCCTCTCCACCGTAAGCATGGGCGGCATTAATTTTGTCTTCTTTTCCCTTTCCAACAATCGGAACGCGGCTATCACGAGGAATGCTCATAAGTGAAACCTTTTTAGTTTTCGGATTGACTGTTGCAAACATTAATGAGTCTGTACGACCATTTTGACCATCTGTCGCATAATCTTCTATACCCATAATGAGAATTGTAAAAGGTTCCTTTGTAATTTCTACATCTTCGTTTCTTAAATCCGATTTTTCACGAGTAAAACCACTATACATCCCCATAAGAGAAGAGTAAGAATTTAACACATAAACTCCTATACTGCCAAATAAAAATGCGAAAATAAGGAAGAAGAAAAGTTTCCTTCTTCGCTTCTTTTTTATTCTGCTATTTTGGAGATGATAATAACGTTCTTCCATATATAATCTCCTTAGTTCGTTAGTTCATTTGTAGGGAAGTAATTCACTACATTAATCTTTGAAGGTGATAAATGGGTTATGCTTAGATAACATCTTGTTCTAAGTACAACATATCTCCTTCTGTAATTGTACATTTCCCGTTTGTTAATTCAATCATCCAATCTGTAAATGCTTGTTTGCCGTCTTCTTCTACATACGTATCAAATGTGACATTTTCTAGATAATGAATATCTTTAATGGCATATTTTGAATTGCGTAATTCATTTTCCACTTTGCCAAGTAATGTGTAATCAATCTCGGTTTGCATCACACGCATTAGTTTTCGCTGGACAACACCGACATGATTAATGCCTTCGCTTGTACACTTTCCATATGCACGAATTAATCCACCTGCGCCAAGTTTAATGCCACCAAAATAGCGTGTTACGACGACGACGGTATCTTTTAGTCCGCGTTTTTTTAGTACCTCTAACATTGGTACGCCAGCTGTACCGCTAGGCTCACCGTCATCATTTGCCTTTTGAATATGATCTTGTTCGCCAATTAAATAAGCGGAACAATTATGTGTTGCATTCCAGTGTTGTTTTTTTATTTTTTGTATAAATTCTTGAGCCTCTTCCTCAGTTGTTGCTCGGCTAATATAACAAATAAATCTTGATTTTTGAATGACGATTTCGTGTTCGCCGTAGTCTTTGATTGTAAAATATTGTAATAGCACTTGTGTACGCCCCTATCTATCAAAATGACTAGTACTTTCCATTTTAAAAGCGAGCCTTTTTATATTCAAACATTTTTTCTAAATATGCTGAAGTTTTTGGTGAGTATTTTATCTTTTTGTTGTAATTTGTCGAGATGGTAGGTATAATTTCAACCGGCATTTTCATGTATGGATGCACCATTTGTAGTTTTCGTGTAAAATTAGGAAATAAAACTTTTTATAAGGCAGGTACGAAAATGAAAATAGCTATTGTTACTGATAGTACGGCATATATACCGAAGCAAATTCGTGATGAACTCAATATATATATGATTCCATTAAACGTTGTGTTTGGAACAGAATCTTATCAAGAAGAAGCTGAAATTTCAGCAGATGATTTTTATGTGAAAGTACGTGAACAAGAGGAACTTCCAAAAACTTCTCAACCAGCAATCGGAAAGTTTGTTGAGCTATATGAAGAACTAGCTAAAGATTATGATGCAGTTATTAGTATTCACCTATCAAGTGGAATTAGTGGTACATATCAAACATCAACAACAGCTGGACAGATGGTAGAAGGTATTGATGTATACACGTATGACTCTGAAATTAGTTGTGAAGTACAAGGATTTTATGTGCGTGAAGGTGCAAAGTTAGCAAGTGAAGGAAAGAATCCAAAAGAGATTATCGCTCGTTTTGATGAAATGAAGAAAACGATGGACGCCTATTTTGTAGTTGATGATTTACATCATTTACAACGTGGTGGTCGATTAAATAGCGCGCAAGCTTTCATCGGCAGTCTGTTACAAGTGAAGCCAGTTTTATATTTTAGAGATAAAATCATTATTCCGTTTGAAAAGATTCGTACACGTAAAAAAGCATTAAAACGTATCATTGAAATTTTTGATGAGCAAGCAAGTAAAGGTGTACCTATGGAAGCAGTTATCATTCATGCGCAACGTGAAGAGGAAGCGCATGAATGGAAGAAAGAATTAGAAGCAAAATATCCTCACGTCACAATTCGTACAGGTTATTTTGGAGCTGTAATTGGTACGCACTTAGGTGAAGGTGCATTAGGTCTTGGATGGTATACGAAGTAATAAAGATATAAAAAGCTCTCTTTTTAAGAGGGTTTTTTTACGGGTATGTTACGTTTAGTTGACAAGTTAATATTTGGAAATGGTAAAATGTACGTAAAATAAAATAATGAGGAAAGTTTTATAACTTACTTTTTACAAGAAACTATATTATAATGGAAGAGAGGTGAAACATATGGAGCATAATTCTTGTTTATGTCCAAAGTTTGAGTCAGCTTTTACTCTGCTTAGTAAGAAGTGGACTGGCTTAATTATTAAATCTTTGCTTGAAGAGTCGAAACGTTTTAGAGAAATCGCAGATATTATCCCAAATATGAGCGATCGTATGTTGTCAGAGCGTTTAAAGGAATTGGAAAGCGAGGGCATTGTAGTTCGTAATGTCTATCCAGAAGTACCAGTTCGAATCGAGTATGGCTTAACTGACAAGGGAAAAGCGTTAGAAAGTGTTATGGATGAGGTCCAAAATTGGGCTGAGAAATGGATGAAGTAGTATTTCATTTGTATTCGTATATTTAATAAAACGTAAGGGATTCCTTACGTTTTTTCTTTGTTTATAGAAGTGAGAAAATTATATAAATTTCTACACATACATACAAAAATATACGCATTTTGCGCTAGAGCTACATATAATATTACATTTGTTTTACAAAAACGTAACATTAGCAAAAAAAATCCCGAATTATGGTATAAATTTTATAGGTTATATACGGAAAAAGAAAAAAGAAAGCGGTGTAAAAAATAAAATGAAAAAGCTAAAAATGGCATCTTGTGCATTAGTTGCAGGATTAATGTTTTCTGGGCTAACACCAAATGTATTTGCAGAAGATAAAATTTCTGACGTGAAATCACAAATTAACACACAAAATGACACTTTACATAAACAACAACAAGAACGTGATGAATTACAAAAGCAAATGAATGACTTAAACAAAACAATTCAAGGTTTAGATAAATCTGTTCAAGAGAATGCTGCAAAGCTTGATGAAACAATGAAAAAAGTTGCTGATACTGAGCAATTAATTGAAAAGAAAAATAAAGATATTGCAGAATTACAAACAAAGATTGCAAAACGTGAAGAGCTATTAAGAAAGCGTTTAGTCGCACTTCAAGAACAACCAAATACAAACGTTGTAACAGAAGTTCTTGTAAACTCTAAAAACGTTGCAGATTTAGTTGATCGTTTAACTTCTGTTTCTAAAATTCTTGAGTCTGATGAAGATATCATGAAAACACAACAAGAAGACCAAGCTAGTGTGAAAAAAGATGTTGCAACGGTAAAAGAGAAACAAAAAGAATTAAAAGAAGCACAAGCTCAAATTGAAACTGCTAAGAAAGAACTTGACGCTGAAAAAGAGAAAAAAGCAACAGCGGTAAACGATTTAAGCGGTAAAATGGATACAGTTGTAACTTCAATGACAAGTACGGAAGGTCAATTGAAAGAGCTTGAGAAACAAGCGTTACAATTACAACGCATTGCAGAAGAAGAAGCACAAGCAAAAGCTGCACAAGAAGCTGCTGCTCAAAAACAAGCAGAGCAAGCTGCTAAAGCTGCGCAAGCTCAACCAGCACAAGCACCTGCAGAGCAAGCTGCACCAGCAAACAATGGTGGACAAGCTCAAAAAGAAGAACCTAAAAAAGAGGAACCAAAAAAAGAAGAGCCTAAGAAAGAAGCACCTAAACAAGAAGAGAAAAAGCCAGCTCCAACACCAGATTCAAATCCGACTCCGGGCGTAATTGGTAAGGCAAAGCAATACTTAGGTATGCCATATGTTTGGGGAAGTGCATCTCCATCAAACGGTGGTTTTGACTGTAGTGGATTCATTTCTTACATCTTTGGTGTAGGTCGTCAAGACGTTAGGGGTTACTGGAACTCAGTTTCTAAAGTAGATAGCCCACAACCAGGAGACTTAGTATTCTTCCAAGGTACTTATAAAGCAGGTCCATCTCACATCGGTATTTACGTTGGTAATGGCCAAATGATCCATGCTAGTGATAAAGGAATTGCGTACGGTGATATTAACAGTTCGTATAACCAAAAACATTTCTTAGGATACGGTCGATTCTAGGATTTATAAAAGAATAAAAAACGTGTATAAAGTCGATAGCTTACTATTTTATAAGTAGGTTATCGGCTTTTTTGAGTTTTTACGAGATGATGAGAAAGGTTTATAGTAGTGCTGGAGGTGATTGTTGATGCTAGCGGGGAAACAGTTGCTATTAGAAGAACTTTCTTCAGATTTACAGAGGGAATTAAACGATTTGAAAAAGAGGGGAGAGATCGTATGTGTACAAGGTGTAAAAAAGAAGAATTCTAAATATATGTGCCAACGCTGCGGAAATGTAGATCGGCGGCTATTTGCGTCGTTTTTATGTAAAAGGTGCAGTAAAGTGTGCGCATATTGCCGGAAGTGTATAACGATGGGGAGGGTAAGTGAATGTGCTGTACTTGTTCGCGGGATTGCTGAAAGAAAGAGAGAAAAGAATTTAAACTTGTTACAGTGGAACGGTACGTTGTCTACTGGCCAGAATTTGGCGGCGCAAGGAGTTATAGAGGCTATTAGGCAAAAAGAATCATTTTTTATTTGGGCTGTATGAATAGCCGGAAATGAATACATAAAATAATTACTTAAAAACGCCAAATAATTTTGACGTTATTTTGATTAATGTAAATTTTTTCTATGAAGTTGTTGATAATAACTTGTTTTTCTTTAAAATCTAATGTTTCAAATGCATCATCTATAGCAGTTAAGGTTACTTCATGAGAAATAGATTCTTCTTCAGAACGTTGTTGTTTAAGAAGGAGCTTTTCTTTTTCTAAATTCAGTTTCTCCATTTGCTGTTCTAAAAGGTTTTTACTGATGTTTGTAGTATTCATAAATAAATCAAGCAAGCGTTCCATTTTCTTATCTATATCTTTAATTAGTTTTTCATAATTTACCTTTTTCTCTTTTTTATTAGTCTGTTTTTTTTCTTCGGTTAAACTTTTTAATTCAGAAATAACAACTTCTTCAAGTTTTTTTCTGGACCAGGTTTTATTCATACATCTTTCTTCATATTCAGCTGGGAATCTCTTGGCTCTACAAATGTAATAATAATATCTTTTGGATTCAGTATCCTTAGATTTACCTGTACTGTATGCTACATAATTCTCTCCACAACAAGAACAAGCTATTAGCCCTGATAACAAGCTTTGCTTAGCTTTATGGGCATTATGTCCCTTGTGACGTTTCAACAGCGTCTGTACACGTTTAAACTGTTCTGATGTAACTATAGGTTCATGCTGACCTTCGTATTCTTTTCCTGAAAAGGTTACACGCCCTATATATAATGTATTAGAAAGAATGTCCCTATATCTTCGAAATCTCCAAATAGGATAGCCTTCCTCTTTTAAAACTTCCTGCACTTTAGTAATTGAATAATATTGCTCATATAAATCAAAAACTCTTTTAATGTGAGTAGCTTCGTCGTCTTTAATTATTAATTGTCCATCTTTCCTAGTATAGCCAGCTGGATCATAGTCTCCACCGTTACCTCTTAAACCGTTTTCCGCTCGTTTAACATGTCCCATTCTCATACGTTCTGCAATTGTTTCACGTTCTAATTGAGCAAATACAGATAGAATACCGATCATTGCTTTACCGAATGGTGTGGAAGTATCTAATGTTTCTGTAATAGATACAAAGTCTACCTTGTTTTTCAAAAAATGTTCTTCAATAAGTTCTAATGTATCTCTTTGAGAACGAGATAACCTATCCAATTTTAATACAACAACTGCATCTATGTTTTTTAAATCAGTTATAAGTTTTTTTATACCAGGACGCTCTAAATTTGAACCTGAATAACCGCCGTCTATATATTCATCATAGATGTCCCAATTTTTAGCTTTGCAAAACGCTCTTATTCTTTCTCTTTGAACCTCTATACTATAGTTTTCAATTTGGTCTTGCGTACTAACACGAATATATATAGCTGCTTTAGTCAAAATAATCACCTTTTACATTTAAAATTTAGCGTTAAGAGGTGCCATATACCAAACTAATTTTCCTTTTACTACAACAGGAGTGTGTTCTTGTGTTTTAGAATCATAAAATTGTGTTTTATATTCAGGATTATAACTTTCGGGTTCTAAAGTAATTCCATCTTGGAACTTATAAAATCTTTTTAGAGTTGCATCGAATCCATTAACTGCAACTGCAGCAATATCTCCATTTTTAATTTCAACATCTGGATCTATCAACGCTAACATATTTGGTGGTATTACTTTACTCATGCTATCGCCAACTACTCTTAATAAAAAGGCATGAGGGTGACAGTCAGTTATTTCTACTGGAACGTTAATCCATTCTTCAACAGTAACCATTTCAAGTGGAGTTCCAGCAGATATTGCTCCAAGTAGAGGTACAGGTTCACAGTTATTTTTAATATTTGGCTGATTAGGTCTGATGTGAGTAACATTAGAATCTTTATCTTCGATGATGTCACTTTTTAAAATTCCGAAATGATCAGCTATTTTTTGAAGTGATCCCATTCTTGGTTCTTTTAGCCCTTTTTCCCAAGTGGATACTGCCTTATCTGAAACACCAGCTATTTCCCCAAATTCCTTTTGTGAAAGATTATGCTTGTCCCTTAATTTTTTAATATTTTTTCCTATGCTCATTTTAGTGACCTCCGTCAACTTTATATTTATAATATTAAACTAAAAGTAGAACTTATTCAATATAATGTCGAAAAAATTCTACTTTAAATTCGGTATTTTAATATAAAGGTAGATTAAAAGAGTTTTTTTGGTGTTGACATTCTACTTTTAGTAGATTATTATGAGTTTACAAGCGAATAGAAATGAGGTGAAAGTGATGATTCTCACTATTAAACAAGCGCGATTAATAAAAGGGTTTACTCAAACTGATATGGCGCAGCATTTAAAAGTCCATGTTCAAACATATAGAAATATGGAAAATCATCCTGATGAGGTGACTGTAGGAAATGCAAAGAAAATTTGTGATCTACTAGAAATTAGTTATGATCAAATTTTTTTTAATGTCAACTCTACTTTAAGTAGAGTTGAGGGTGGAGTCACTCTTGAAATGTAGAAGGTGGAAGAAATGATAATTAGGGAAGGTATTGAGGTGACTAGAATAACCTTAGATGGTTATGAGTTACCGATTCCAGAAGGATATTCTGAGTTTCTACTTCGTGCTGGATATTGGAGGTACGGTGAAAAAGTAGAAAAAATCAATCACGAAGAAATTTTGTCGAATTATGAAAGAGAAGTAGTAATAGAAGATGGTAAGTTGTGTACTAATTTGACTTATATCGGAAAACAAAAATAGATAAGGAAGGTGACCAATCATGAACGGAGTATTATCCGCAAGTAAATTAATGAAAGCATCAGAAGTTGTAAAAAGATGCGCTGAAATGAGACATAGTCCCGCGTTATTACTTATTACTGAATTAGAAGCAAAGTGTCAATTAAGAGAAATGAACCGTAAGGTTTCAACTTGAAGGGATGTGAGTTAAATGAGAAATACGCTAGGTGACTTGAATAATCATTTATTTGCTCAACTCGAGCGTTTAAGTGATGAGGACTTAGTGGGAGATAAATTAGTCGAGGAAATAGAAAGGGCTCGTTCTATAACAAGCGTAGCTAATCAAATCATTTCGAATGGAACTTTAGTGTTAAACGCTCAAAAGTTTCATACAGAATACAAATCAAAGGATCTTACCAAACCAAAAATGTTGGAGGGGTAAAGGATGGCGAAACTTTTTAACGATGAACAAGTGGCTTTTATTCGAGAAAATGCAAAAGGATTGTCTAATCAGGCTCTAACGAACTTAATAAATAAAGAATTTGATTTGAGTATTTCAATAAAACAAATAAAAACATTTAAGAAAAATAATAAAATTTCCAGCGGTTTAACTGGTCACTTTGAAAAAGGTCACGTTCCTTTTAATAAGGGTAAAAAAGGCCTTACGAGGGGTGGAGTTGAGACGCAATTTAAAAAAGGACAACAAGCAACAAATTATAAACCAGTCGGTAGTGAACGAATCGATCGTGATGGTTACGTACTAGTCAAGGTTTCGGATAAAGGGCCTTGGCACAAACGGTGGAGGCACAAACACAGAGTCTTGTGGGAAAAGGAACATGGTCCCATACCAAAAGAACATTGCCTTATTTTTTTAGACAGCAATAAACAAAATATTATATTGGATAACTTGCAATTAATTACTAGGGCCCAACTGACTCGAATGAATCAGAATCATTTAATATCAAACGATGTTGAACTAACTAAAACAGGTTTAATCATCGCTGAGATTTACAGCAAAATGGGAGAACGTAAGCAGTCTAAATGATGCATATGAAGGGAGGTGAGTTAAGTGAAAGAAGTAACGTTAGTTTTTAAATCAGGTGCCAAAGCAAGTTTTACAGTAGAGCAATTTAAAACATTTAAAAATAGCTTTGGATTTTTATCAGGAATTGAATATGAAGGTGCAACTCCGACAGTACCATTCCATATTAGTGTGAGTAATATCGATGCAATATTTGTGGAAGACATCGCCGAAAAGGAATCGATTAAGAAAACTGATCATCCAGGTGAAGATTTCTATGGTTGTGAAATTAAGCAAGATGATAGGTATTTTATGTTCGGACAGAATGCCGTACTTGAAGGGAATCTAACAAATTACTTAATTGCGGAACAAAATGTTGAATGCTTTCGAGCTGTATAAAAAGAAAAACCACCTGCGCCAACAGGTGATTTAGAAAAACAAAATTCACAGTCATTATAGCATGAATTGATTTCATGTAAAGGAGCGTTTTATTGATGGATATTAAAACAATCACTGAAAGTGTGCAAGCCATCCACAATGCATATGACAAAGGAATTATCAGTGTTCGTGATAAGCAAGTACATGTAACTCACAAGGTATTTGAATTCTTGCTACAGGAAGCGGAAGTACAACCTATGATAGTAAGTCGCGTATCTAAGGATTATCCTTTTGAAGTTTCTTTTGATAATAACGGTTTTACATATTATTCGCTGTATAGCGCACAGGAAAAGAAAAATAAATTTGGAGGTAATATCGATGAATGCATTACAACAAAATGAATTATTAGAAGTGGACCAATTGCAAGATGCGGAGCAACAATTTGAAATTACGGATATTAATGGCCTGAACTGGGCATTCCGTAAACTATCTGCTCTTAAATCAAAGGAAAAGGAAATTAACCAATTAGCAAATGTTGAACGTGATCGTATTGCTGAATGGGAAAAAGGCGAATTAATTTCCGTCCATAATAGTATCACCTTCTTTGAAAGCCATGTTCAACGTTATCATGCGGAACAACTTGCAGCAGATCCAAAGCAGAAAACGATTAGTACGCCTTATGGTAAATCTAAAACTCGTAAGAGTAAGGAAACGCCGGATAAAGGTGATGAAGCATTACTTTTAGATTATGTCATTCAAAATGACCTTGCTGAGTTCATCAAAAATAGTGTGAAATGGGCCGATTTAAAGAAGACACTCAAGATTGTAGAAATCAGCGGTGAAAAGGTTGTTATCGATGATACAGGTCAAATTGTTCCAGGCGTTACAGTTAAACCTGAGTCTATCTCTTATAGTGTGGAGGTTTAAAAAATGGCTAAAGTAAAAATTGAAGTAGATGTAGATTGGTTAGATGAAGACGAGAATCTTGATGATGTAATCAAAAGTAAAGTTATCTCGGGCTTACAGGACAGATTGATTCAAAAAGTAGAACAAAAGGTTTTATCGAAAATTGAACGTGAAGCTGAAGAAAAAGCAAATGAGGTTGTAGATACTTTTATTCATGGAGCCTTAGAAAAGAAAATCGATGAATTAAAAATACCATATAAGAAAAATGGTTGGGGATCAGAAGTGGAATTAATACCGATTAGCGAGTTTATTGGTATGAGATATGAACGGTACCTAACAGAAAAAACGCTTGATGAACATGGCCGAGAGGCTAAGTATTCAAGCGATAGAAAGTTATCTATAAGTGAGTATTTCATTCAAAATTATCTTGCTAAGGAGCTTACTTCTAAAGTTAGCACGATGATTCAAACTGCAAGAAAAGATGCAGAAGAAACAATAGTCAAGGCGCTTGAAAACAATCTGAAAGAACAGTTATCCGTTGATATTATTCAAAGGCTTAATATCCCACAAATGTTGGAGAGTCTGCAAAATAAAGCTACAGAATTGGATATTAAAGAATAGGTTTGGAAAAGGAGCGTAAAACATGTCGTTAAAAGTAACAGATGCACAACGTGAAAAGCTGAAAGCTTGTATAGCCTTATTCGGTGCCAGTGGTGGAGGTAAAACATTAACTTCTTTAATCCTGGCATATGGAATGATGAAAGAAGCTTATCCTGATTTACCAGAAGAAGAATTGTGGAAGAAGATTGGTGTTATCGATACGGAGCACAAACGTTCACTTCTTTATGCAAACAATACAATTAAAGGTTACAAGATTGGTAGTTTTAAATATGTTGAACTCGATGCTCCATATTCTACAGTGCGATACCAACAAGCGATTGAATTATTAAAGAAAAGTGGTTGTGAGGTTGTTATTGCAGATAGTCTTTCACATGCTTGGGAAGGTATCGGAGGTATCTTGGACCAGCAACAAGATTTAGGTGGGCGTTTTCAAGATTGGAAAACAATGAAGCCGGTTATTAAAGGGTTCATTAAATCACTTACAGAAAATGATGTTCATATTATCGCTACGTTACGTACTAAACAAGAATATCAAGCTGAGCGTGATGATAATGATAAGCTTCAAATTCGTAAGTTAGGATTAAAACCAATTCAGAAAGATGATTTGGAGTACGAATTCATGATTGTTCTACGTATGGAGCAAAATCATACAGCTACACCAACTAAAGATAATTCTAATTTAATAAATGAAAATGGTGAATTAATTAAGCCGGAGCATGGTGCAATCATTTATAAATGGTTAGAACTTGGTGTAGATGTAAGAGCGGAGCGAGAAAATGAAAGAAATGCTCTTATTACAAAAATTATAGAGATTGTTGAATCCAGTGATGAAGCAGCGAAGATGCTAGATGAAATTGAGTTTAAAACAAAACAAAAACTCCAAGATTTCAATCTTAAATATTTAAGTGCTGCTTTAGATAGATTACAAGTTTTTAACAACAAGGAGGAAAAATAATGTTTACAGTAGATCATGAACAAGCTAAAGGATTTGAGCAAGTTAAGCCAGGAGAATATGAGGTAACAGTTGTTAATTATGAATTAAAAAAAGCTGAATCCGGAAACAACATGATTGTTGTGGATTATGAAATTCGTAGTGATGTAGACCAGGCATTCCAAGGACAGAAGCTTTTATTCGATAATTTTGTTGTAACTGAAAAATCACTGTGGAGATTACAAGCAATTTCTAAAGCTGCAGCATTTCCAACAGGAATGAAATTCGCTTCTTACAAGGAATGGGCAGATACTCTTTTAAATAAACATCTTCGTGTAGTAGTTGGTGAGCGTGAATATAACGGTAAAAAATATCCGCAAGTAAATGGGTTTAAAGAATCGGAAGCATCGGCTCCAAGTACTGGATTTACAGTTTCGGATGAGGATGTTCCGTTCTAAAAGTTAATTAACAAGATTCAAATAGGAGGGAGCTACTAATGGCTCCCTTTTCCAAAGGGAGAAAATCAAATGAGATATAAATTTAATCAAATACCGGCAGAGCTTAAAAACACTCCTCATTGGATCTTATGGCGGTCAGAAGTAAGAAACGGTAAGAAAACAAAAGTTCCTTATCAAATCAATGGGGAAATGGCTCAATCGAATAATAGACGGAGCTGGTCAACGTTCCCAACGATCATAAAATTCTATGAACAAGGAGATTATGACGGAATTGGATTCATGTTTTCAAAGGAGGATCCATTCATTGGAATTGATATTGACCATTGTATTCAAGAAGGTGCTGTTACAAGTTTAGCTGAGGATGTTATTGAAACTGTAAATAGTTACACGGAATATTCACCAAGTGGTGATGGCATCCACATTATTGCAAAAGGTAAGCTGCCATTAAAAGGACCAGGTACAGGACGGAAAAATGTCGATATAGGATTAGAAGTGTACAGACATGGACGGTATTTTACTTTCACCGGTGATTGCTTAGATCAAGTTCCTGTGGAAGAGAGAACGAATGAATTAAAAGTTTTATTTGAGAAGTATTTGAAAGAAAAGCCAAAGCCTGAAAAGAAGCAAAGCGCTACTTCATTTGAACGAGAAGATATTACTAGTTTATCGAATGCTGAATTATGGGAGCGAATGTTTGATAGTAAAAGCGGTGCAGCCATTAAAGATTTATTCCAGGGCATGTTGATTAATGGTGATCATTCTTCAACTGATATGGCCCTATGTAATCATTTAGCATTTTGGACGGATAAAGATGCTGCAAAGATGGATTCAATGTTTAGAGAGTCTTCATTACTTCGTGAGAAGTGGGATAAACCGCATTCCAGTGACGGCCGTACATATGGACAAATGACAATTGATACGGCAATTCTTTCAACTCCTTCCACAATAGCTGATTATGAACCGCCTGAAGAGAAAAAGTATGAAGTTTACATTTCTGATAACTCAATTGAAGATACTGAGGAAATTATCGATGAAGCGCCAAAGTTTCATTTAACTGAGTTAGGAAATGCTGAACGTATCGCATATTATCATGGCGAAAATGTTCGTTATTGTAATGAGTTGGAATGGCTCATATGGAATGGTAAGCATTGGCATGAAGATAGTAAAAGGCAGATTGAAGCTATCACTGCCAAAACATTAAGAGCCATATACGGAGAAGCAAAGGCTACAGAAGATAAATATCAATCAAAGTTGCTGCATGATTGGGCAAAGAAATGTGAAAGAAGGTCTATCCGGATAAATAGCATCTTGGATGTACGACCGATGGTATCGGTGAAAAAGAAAGAATTAGATGCTCATAACTTTTTATTTAACTGTGATAACGGAGTTATTGATTTAAAGACCGGTGAATTATTACCGCATGACCGTGACTTGTTATTAACAAAGATTTCTCCAATCAAGTATGACAAAAATGCTGAGTGTCCAAACTGGAAAGCTTTCTTGGAGAGTATTTTTAAAACACCTGCAGGTGAAGCGGATTATGAATTAATAAATTACCTGCAGAAAGCAATTGGTTATTCATTAACCGGTGTAACAAAAGAGCAAGTAATGTTTTTCTTATTTGGTAATGGCCGTAATGGTAAGTCTACTTTTATTAATATTATCCAGGATCTACTCGGTGATTATGGGAGACAGACAAACAGTGACACCTTCTTAAAAAAGAGAAATGATTCAGGAATCAATAACGATGTGGCCAGATTAGATGGAGCTCGTTTTGTATCGGCTGTTGAGAGTGAAGAAGGGCAACAATTATCTGAAGCCCTAGTAAAACAAATCACTGGTGGAGAGAAAATGTCAGCACGTTTCTTACGCCAGGAATATTTCGAGTTTACACCTGAATTTAAGGTTTTCTTCACTACCAACCATAAGCCAATTGTAAAAGGTTCGGACGAAGGTATTTGGAGAAGGATTATGCTTATTCCATTTACCGTAACTATACCTAAAGACAAGATTGATTATGATCTACCAGATAAATTAGCAAAAGAAATGCCAGGTGTTTTGCGTTGGGCAGTGGAAGGCTGCATGAAGTGGCAGGCCGAAGGGTTGCGTGCTCCTGAAGCCGTGAAGGCAGCGACAGCAGAATATCGTGAAGATATGGATATACTCGGACCATTTATCGATGAAAATTGTGCGGTGTATTCGACAGCAAGAGTTGAAGCAAAGTTACTTTATGAAAATTATACAAAATGGTGCTATCAAAATAACGAGATGGATTTAAAGAATCGTGCTTTTTATCGTCAGTTAGAAATTCGTGGGTTTAAAAAAGAAAAAGGATCAAAAAATAAAACCTTTATTCATGGAATGACATTAAACGAATTTGCAGGAGCTAGTCTGTTTTCTGGTGAGGAAAAAGAAGAGAAGAATAACATAACTCCTATAAATAGGAAAAAAGTTTGATTTTGGGTTACTAAGGGTTACTAAACTATTTTTTTAATAACCCATATAAACGTTGTTATATCAAGGTTTATAGACTATGGGTTACTGAGGGTTACTGAATTTTCTATAACAGCCTATAAGAAAATAAATAAATAAAAAAATAATATATATATAGGGCTTTAATAGATAACCAAGTAATCTTAGTAACCTTGATGACTAAAAAAAGCCTTGAACCCTTGATACGACTGGTTTTGTAGTGGGTTACTGAATAAAAAACTTAGTAACCCTCGATAACCCTTTAAAAAAAGAGGTGTAATATGCATCCAAAACAGATATGTGTTGATGTTCAATCGATGGGAGCGAAGCTCGTTCTTGATGGAAATGATTTATACATTGAGAACCATGAAAAGGTTGCTCCTGAAATTGAATCAGTTATTAAAGAATATAAGCTACGGATTATTAAATACTTGCAAGGTAATTATTCGGACCAGGATCATGCAGTAAAACAAACGATAGATAAAATTATTAATTTTTTTATCGGTGTTGAGCAAGATATGAATCCAAAAATAAATGATTGGTTTAATCATGATGAAGCTGCAG
The DNA here is from genome assembly GCF_051776705.1 of Bacillus cereus group sp. BceL291. Classification (NCBI taxonomy): domain Bacteria; kingdom Bacillati; phylum Bacillota; class Bacilli; order Caryophanales; family Bacillaceae; genus Bacillus; species Bacillus cereus group sp. BceL291. Next base: position 35,694 of record NZ_JBPWAP010000005.1, read on the forward strand.
CAAGGTTAGTTATGGAATTAACATTAAACTTTTCACTTAATGGTTGGTTATATGTAAAAGAATCTGTGGCCAACTATGAAAATAAATTAACAGATGGGCTTTCACAAGAAATATTCAATCGTGCAATGTCGCACTTTAAGAAAGGAGCATGAAAATGAGATATCAATTCAGGGTCTGGAATGTAATGAGTAAAAAGATGCTGGGTTGGGGAGAAATCTTTGATTTACCAGCATGGGAGATTTTCCCCGGAACACCTGAACAACGCGCATTTAATGTTATGCAATACACAGGGTTAAAAGACAAGAACGGTAAGGAGATTTATGAAGGGGATGTTCTTGATTTATCTTTAGGTGACGATAGTGTCCTTCGATGTGAAGTTATTTATGAAGCTCCTTCATTCTGTCGGAAATGGTATAACGCAAATACAATTCGCTTGAGACAAAGAGAGATAGAACCTATGGCATGGAATACTCATATTGTTTATGAGGTAATCGGAAACATATACGAAAACCCAGAGTTATTGGAGCGATAAATATGAGTGCTATACATTATCGATACTCAGAAAAAGAGTTAAAGGAAATCCTGGATAAATTAGAAATCATGGTGGATACAAGGGAACAGAAAAATCAACATGTACTTGATTATTTTCGTAAAAAGGATGTTAGATTCAGACTTAGAAAAATTGATACGGCTGATTATTCAGCAGTAATTCCTAAGAATCCTGAAATGGGTATTACACGAGATATTTATTTAAGTGCTGGGGTAGAACGTAAAAATGGTGTAGATGAATTAGTTCAATCGATTAAAGATCGTACAAGGTTTGAAAATGAATTGATTCGCGCCGCTAAACATCCATTTGTGCTACTTGTGGAGGATCTAAAAGGTTATCAAAAAATATTAAAAGGTGAGTATATAAGTCAATACAAACCTGAAGCGTTACTTGGTAGTTTAAAAACATTTGAAGTGCGATATGGCTTTTCAACAGTATTTATTGAGCCTGCTACAACCGGTAATTACATATATCATCATTTCTTATACATGGCTCGTGAGTATCTAAAGAAAGGCGTCATATGATGAAAACCAAAACAATTAAAGGAGAAATAAATCATGACTAAAATTCAATTGAACGTTTTATTCAAGAAAATGCAAAAGGATGATAAAAAGGAAGTTTTAATGTTTCATGTATTAAGTGATGAATTACCACATGCTGACGAATTATTAAAAATGCCAGGTACTATTGTTCATCTAACTGTGGAGAAAAGTGAAGTTGAACCAATCGGTGCTGAATTTGTTTCTATTCAACGTGATAGCAAGAAAACAGTTCTTAAATTCAATGTAAAAGGTGATACGAAAGATAAGATTAATAAGCTTTATCCATTTGCTGGTGAAAATGTTTCTATTACTCTTGAGCCTTCTCAAATGTCTATTGATGAATTTTACGAAGAGTAAATATAAGTCCTGGGCTTCGGCTCAGGATATTAATCTTGTCGACATGTTTCGACATAAAAATGACCGTCAGAATCATAGTAATCTGAAGTTGTTTTTCTTTTTTAATACAAATAGGTGTATAAGTCTTAAGACGTCTAATAAAGGAAGATAAACGTGTTTTATGAGATTTGAAGTTTCGTAGTAGAAATGGAGGCGATTAAGTGACTTATTTACAACAGATTAATGAAATAGCATCTAAATTACCTTTACCAGTATTACAAGATATCAATAATCGTATAAGAGATTGGATTGCAAGTGGTGGAGAAGAAAATGATGAATATATTGGCCAACAATTACGATTTGCTCAAAACTATTTGAAAATGCATGGCGAGTAAAAATAATTGTGGAAGATCCAAAGAAAGTAGGTGAATCATCATTTGTTTAACTGGCTAAAGGTATATCAAGAATTAGAACAGGATATTGCGTATCTAGATTACAACTTAGAAAAAACAAAAGCTGAATTAAAACGCTGGGTCAGTGGTGATTTGCGAGAAGTACGTTTAACTGCTGAATCGGAAGGTGCAAAGGTAGAAGAACGTATTGAAGCAATTGAATATGAATTAGCGTACAAAATGAATGACATGTATAAACTGAAAGAATTAATTAATACCTTCAAAGGGTTGGAACATAAAATTGCATATCTTAAATATGTGGAAGGCATGACATTAGAAAAGATTGCTGAAGAACTTAACTACAGTTCACAGTACATTTACAACAAACATGCTGCCATGAGAGAAAAGGTTGAGTACTCAAATAGAACTTAACATTTACTTAAGGTAAGTAATCATTATACAAACCCTTGAAAAAATGAATTATAGTAATAACATAAGAAATTGACGAAAGGGCAACTGGTGCACGGTTGCTCTTTTAAGGGTTTTATTATAGTTTTATATTGTTTTAATTTTGAAGTAAATGATAAAATTGTATTAAAACAATATGGGGGATAAGTTATGGATAATCCAAATAAAAATAAAACTTGTTTTATTATCACACCGATTGGTGATGATCAATCTGATATAAGAAGGGCTGCTGATGGAGTAATAGATGCAGTAATTACACCAGAATTATTAAAAATTGGGTTTTCTGAGGAGAATATTAAAGTTGCACATAGAATGGCAAATCCAGGTTCTATAAATCAGCAAGTTATTGAATGCATCCTAGAATCAGATTTAGCCATAGCTAATCTTACTACCTTAAATCCAAATGTAATGTATGAGCTTGCAATTAGGCATGCTGTTAGAAAACCTGTTATTCAACTTATTCAAAAAGGAACAAAGAAATTACCTTTCGATATTATTGAAGAACGTACAATTTTTTATGAAGATGATATGTCAGGTGTAATGGAGTTATCTAAAGATTTAGGAGCAATGTTACCTTTTGCTCTTGAAGATAAAGAACCGGATAATCCTATTTATAGGGTTGCAAAGCAAAAAGAAATTATGAAAAAAATTACTACAAATGAAGAACCAATGCAATACATAATTGAACAAATGAACAGTATACAGAGTCAAGTATCAAAATTGGCACCGTTAGTAAATAATAATAAAAATAAATATATTAGAAATGGCGTTGTAATAGATGGTGGTGCGAGACAACAAATGTTTAGATTTTCAGTTGACGATGCTGTAATAAGCCATTCTGAAGTGATGGGTAAACTAAAGGAATTTAAAGAAAATAATCGTGATATGGAGGTAACTTACAGTATTAGTGGCAATGTGTTAACTGTAGTAGGTTCTGGATATCGTACAATAATGCTTGATACATTGCTAAAATATGTACTAAATATAAATGGAGTACAACTATTGAGTACCTCGAAAGTTCTGTTTGATGCATTAGTTTGATGATAATAAATTTAGAAACAAAGCATTCCTTATGGAGTGCTTTTTATTATATAAAATTTACATAGGTGGTGTAGTGGAAAATGATTACTGAAATAAGAAAAACAATATCAGGTACAGAGTATTGGGATAATGAAGAAAAGCGAAGTCTATTTGTTCCAACTGGTGAAGAACCAGAATTTGAGGTAACTGTGAAGCCTAAGAGTATGATTGCTAAATTTGCTGATGATAAAGTAATTGATGTTAAAGTAACTGAATTAGATGATATGACGGTGAAAGAGTTACGTGATTATGCTGCATCGATTAATGTTGAGATTCCAGCTGATGTTAAAAAGAAAGAAGATATCATTAAGTTACTATCATGAAGTACTGTGCTGAACAAGGCTGCAAGACATTAATCGATAAAGGACGATATTGTCTCAATCATAAACGTAAACAGAAGAAGACAGTTGTGTACTCAAAGAACAGATCATTCTATCGTACAAAAGCCTGGCAAGATTTAAAGTCATTCTGTTATCAAAGAGACAAAGGATTGTGTCAACGATGTGGAAGGTTTGTGTTTGGTAAGCAAGCACATCATCATCATATTGTTCCAATTAAAATCAATCCTTCATTAAGATTAGATCCAGATAATATCGATACACTTTGTTCTAGGTGTCATCCGATTGTAGAAAGAGAAACAAATGAAAAATACCAGGAAAAGAAAAAGTTCGACTGGAAACTATAAGCCCCCCTATCAAAAAAAGAAAAGCTGGCCTTATGGGGGGATAGGGAGTGGGGGTGCAAACGCGCACCTCAAAATGGTTTTTTGAAAAAAATTCGTTTTTTTAGGTGGTGATTTAAGGAATGGCCAGAAAATCGAAGGTCGTAATTGAAGCTGAAAAGAAAAAAGAATTAGAAGCGCAGCGTATTATGGATGTTTTGGTTGAAGCCGGAACTTATTCGCCAGCGCTTGATCCATTGATTGAAGTTTATCTTGATGCAGTCGAGATATATAGCGTCAAATATGGATTGTGGAAGAATTCCAACTTTCCAACGGTCCAAAAAACAAAGAATGTAAATGGTGATGTGAAAGAATCAAAGCATCCATTGGCTCAACAAGTTGAAGTCTGGTCTAAGCAAAAAGCGAAATATTTGGGGCAATTAGGACTGGACGGAAAGAACAAAGATTTAATCAAAAAAAGTGGGGTTCTTCTGGAAAAAGGGAAAACAGAAAAAGAGTCCACGGAGCCTAGTGATAGCAATAAATTAGTGCAATTTAGGAAGATGAAAAGCCGATGATTGATTTTGAAACAAATTACGCTGATATATTCGTTTCGGAAGTAGATGCAGCCCCTCACTTATATCCTGATTCTATTAAATTGGCAATCAAACGATATAAGAAATGGAAGAAACGAAAAGATATTTGGTTTGATGTTGAAAAAGCAAATGCAATGATTTATTTCACAGAAACATTCTTAAAACATGCAAAAGGAAAATGGGCAGGGCAGCCATTAATTTTAGAGTCCTGGCAAAAGTTTTACTTTGCTAACATTTATGGTTGGCAAAAATATAATGAAGATGGTAAAGCGGTGCGAGTAATTCGTACGGCTTATTTGCAGGTACCAAAGAAAAACGGGAAAACAATTATGGGCGGTTCACCAGTCATTTATGCGATGTACGGAGAAGGTGTAAAAGGCGCAGATTGTTATATTTCCGCTAATACTTTTGAACAATGTCAAAATGCAGCCGGGCCAATTGCTTTAACGATTGAAAATAGTCCTGATTTACGTCCGGATACGCGTATCTATAAAGGTAAAGAGGATACCATTAAGTCAATTAAATACACATTTGTGGAAGAAGATATTAAATATGCAAATGTAATTAAGGTTCTGACAAAAGATAACGCAGGTAACGAAGGTAAAAATCCATATATCAATTATTTTGATGAAGTTCATGCTCAAATGGACCGCGAACAATACGATAACTTACGTTCAGCCCAAATTGCTCAAGAAGAACCACTCAACATCATCACTTCCACAGCAGGAAAGAATACCGGCTCGCTTGGAACCCAAATTTATACCTATGCAAAAGAAGTTTTGAAGGATGATAAAGATGATTCCTGGTTCATGATGATCTATGAGCCGAACAAAAAGTTTGATTGGACAGACCGTGACGTTTGGCGAATGGTTAATCCAAATATGGATGTATCGGTTAATATGGAGTTTCTTGAGAATGCATTTAAAGAAGCTCAAAACAATAGCTTTAATAAGGCGGAATTCTTATCAAAGCATTTGGATGTATTCGTTAATTATGCCGAAACATATTTCGATAAAGACCAACTGGATAAAATGCTTGTGGACTATTTAGGTGATATTGAAGGATTAACTTGTGTTGTCGGTGTGGACTTATCAAGACGCACGGATTTAACTTGTGTATCAATAAATATTCCAACATACGATGATGAAGGGAATGCGATATTAATCGTTAAGCAAATGTATTTTATCCCGGAGTTTGGAATTGAAGATAAGGAACAGCAAAGGAATGTCCCATATCGAGCGTTAGCTGAAAAAGAATTTGTGACAATTTGTCCTGGAAAAACAGTTGATGAAGAAATGGTAAATCAGTATGTGGAATGGGTATTTGAGAAGTTTGATTTACGTCAAATAAACTATGATCCAGCTCTTGCTGAAAAACTCGTTGAAAAGTGGGAAATGCTTGGGATTCAATGTGTAGAGGTTCCGCAGTATCCAACGCACATGAATGAGCCGTTTGATGACTTTGAAATTTTATTACTCCAGGATCGAATTAAAACAGACAATCCTTTACTTATTTTCTGTGCAAGTAACGCAAAAATAATTACAAACATTAATAATTTAAAAACACCATCTAAACGTAAATCACCGGAGCATATCGATGGGTTTGTGGCCATGTTAATTGGTCATAAAGAAACATTAAATATGATGGAGGATGCTATTCCAGATGAAGATTACGATGAATATTTAGATGACATTTATAGATAATATTTCTAATTCATCAGTTATACTAAATATGGATATTAACTGATAAGGAAGTGTTTTCATGAAAGAAATTAAAGAACTAATTCAAGCTTTAAGTCCAATTTTAACAGTCGTGAGTACATTGACAGCTGTGTGGTTAACTCAGAAATGGAATAGACAAACCCAAAATGATTTATTAGAGCAACAATTAATGAGAGATGAAATTAAGGAAAAGAGAAATGAAATCAAAGAAACTTTAGAAGTTTATAATCAGGTTCTTAAGCTAGATGGTGAATTTACAATGATAACATATATCGGGGGACCTATTGTAGAATTTGATTTGGATAAATATCAGAAAGAAATTAGACCTATAATTTATGAAAAATATCATTTATTACATGATAATGTTGCAGAAATTGTAACCCGAATAGATGACCATATAAAAAGGTGTTCATATTATGAAGATACTACAAGAGATGATCATACTGAGTTTTGTGATGAATACACAATGTTAATTGGTAACATAATGGTCCATATTCATGAGTTCCGCAAAGGAGATGCGGTTTAAGAAAGGCGGTGAGAAATTGAGTTTAAGAGATAGATTTTCAAATTTTTTATTTAGACAAGCTGAAAAGCGTGGTTATCTGGATGATGTTTTAGGAAAAAGCATTCGTTACGGCGGTGTGTATGTTACGGATTCAAACATCTTGCAATCTAGTGATGTATATGAATTGTTACAAGACATCAGTAATCAAATGGTATTGGCTGATATTGTTGTGGAAGATGAATTTGGTAATGAGATTAAAGATGATATTGCACTTCGTATTTTAAAGAATCCTAATAATTACTTAACACAATCAGAATTCATTAAATTAATGACAAATACCTATTTACTCGAGGGAGAAACGTTCCCTATATTAAATGGCACTCAAATACATTTAGCTTCAAATGTGTTTACAGAGCTAGATGATAATTTAGTAGAACATTTTAATATTGGTGGTCAAGAGGTTCCCTCTTTTATGATTCGTCATGTAAAAAATATTGGCGCAGATCATTTAAGAGGAAAAGGTCTTCTTGATTTAGGAAGAGATACACTTGAGGGTGTTATGTCAGCTGAGAAAACCTTGACCGATAAGTACAAAAAAGGTGGATTACTAGCATTTCTATTAAAATTAGATGCGCATATCAATCCACAGAATGGTACACAGTCAAAATTAATTAAAAAGATTTTAGATCAGTTGGAATCAATTGATGATGCAAGGTCAGTTAAGATGATTCCTCTAGGAAAAGGTTATGAAATAGAAACGCTTAAAAGCCCGTTAGACGATGAAAAGACTCTAGCATACCTAAATGTATACAAAAAGGATTTGGGTAAGTTTTTAGGTATAAATGTGGATACATACACAGAGTTAATCAAAGAAGATATTGAGAAAGCAATGATGTATATCCACAATAAAGCAGTTAGACCAATAATGAAAAATTTTGAAGACCATTTGAGTCTTCTTTTTTATGGACAAAGTTCGGGGAAACGAATCAAATTCAAGATTAATATTCTTGATTTTGTTACTTATAGCAACAAGACAAATATCGGTTATAACCTGGTACGTACCGCTATTACTTCGCCTGACAATGTTGCCGATATGCTTGGATTCCCTAAACAAAATACAAAGGAATCACAATCTATTTATATTTCAAATGATTTAACTGAAATCGGTAAGAAAGAAGCAAACGATGGTTCATTGGGGGGAGGTGAAGAGAATGAAAATTGAGGTTCGAGGGAATCAAGTCATACTTGATGGTTATGTGAATGTTGTGGACAGAGAAAGTCGAATGTTGCCTTCTCCAAGGGGATATTTCAAAGAGAGAATTGTCCCAAAGACGTTTGAAAAAGCGTTAAAGAAAGCAAATAATGTGGACTTGCTGTTTAACCATGATAAAAATAGAAATCTCGGTTCTATTGAAAACGGAAATCTGGAATTGTATGAAGATAATATTGGTTTAAGAGCCATTGCTACGGTTACAGATGAACAAGTGATTGAAAAGGCAAGGAATAAAGAATTGCGTGGCTGGTCATTTGGTTTTGTTTCTGAAAAGGACTCCTGGGAAGAGGGCGAAGCTGGTGTTCAAAAACGATCTATTGAAGAATTAGAACTCTTAGAAGTTTCTATTTTGGATATGACACCAGCCTATGTTGCCACTTCCATTGAAACCAGGGGCGAAAATGCAACCATGATTGAAATGAGAAGTACAGAAGCAGCTGTAAAAACAGTTGTGGAAGATGATACAGAAGAAAGAAACAACATTATTAAACAAATAAAAAAAGTCCTGGAGGAAAATTAACATGAATTTAAAAGAAATCTTAAAAGCATCTCAAGCACGAAATAAAGCTCGCTTAGCAGAATTAAAAGGGAAAGTAGAGAAGGGTGAAGTCCGTTCAGAAGAATTAGCGGCAGTTAAGGCTGAAGTAGAAGCATTAACAGAAGAAGCGAAAACTCTTGCTAATGAATTAGCGAAATTAGAAGAGGAAGAAAAAGAAGATCCAGACAAAAAGAAAGATGAAGATCCAGAGAAAAAAGAAGACCCAGCAGCAAAAGAAAATCCAGATGTAAAAACGGAGCTGTCAGAAGAGCAACGTTCAGCTATTTCAGCATCTATCGCAGCAGCTCTTTCTACTAAAGGTCATCGTACGAATAAAGAAACAGAAATTCGTTCCGTATTTGCTAACTATATTGTAGGTAATATTGATGAAAAGGAAGCACGTGCATTAGGGTTAGTTACTGGTAATGGCTCAGTTACAATTCCAGATTTCTTAAGTAAAGAAATTATTACGTATGCCCAAGAAGAAAACTTCTTACGTCGATTAGGAACAGGAGTAAAAACAAAAGAAAACATTAAGTATCCTGTTTTAGTTAAAAAAGCAGAAGCACAAGGTCATAAAAATGAACGAACAAATAATGAAATTCCAGAAACAGATATTGAATTCGATGAAATCGAACTATCCCCAACAGAGTTTGATGCGCTTGCTACAGTAACGAAAAAGTTATTGGCACGTACAGGCTTACCGATTGAACAAATTGTTATGGATGAGCTGAAAAAAGCTTATGTTCGTAAAGAAACTCAATATATGGTTAATGGTGATGAAGCTAATAATATCAATGATGGTGCATTGGCAAAGAAAGCAGTTGAATTTAAAACTGATGAAAAGAATCTTTATGATGCATTAGTAAAAATGAAAAATACACCCGTTAAAGAAGTGCGTAAAAAAGCACGATGGGTGTTAAATACGGCAGCACTAACAAAAATTGAAACGATGAAAACAGATGACGGCTTCCCATTACTTCGTCCATTTAATCAAGTTGAAGGCGGAATTGGCTATACGTTATTAGGCTTCCCTGTTGAGGAAGAAGATGCAATTGATATTCCAGATGCACCAGATACACCAGTATTCTATTTCGGTGACTTCTCTAAGTTCTATATTCAAGATGTCATTGGATCATTAGAGGTACAAAAGTTAGTTGAGTTATTCTCACGTACAAACCGTGTAGGTTTCCGTATCTGGAACTTACTAGATGCTCAATTAATTCATTCTCCATTTGAAGTTCCAGTTTATAAGTACGTCTTGAAACAGCAAACTACTCCAGGTGCTTAATATGGATGATTTAATTAGCAAATTTAAAGAACATATAAGATGGGATGAGGGTATGGATGATTCTATGCTCTCATTTTATTTGAAACAAGGACAAAATTATGTTCTCAAGGCAACTGGTGAGCAAACAGAATATCTAGTTATTATGTGTGCTGGTATCTTTTATGAGTATCGTGTATCCGAAAAAGAATTGAGTGCAGCTTTAGATGCAATGACACCTTTCTTTGTCCAGGAGGTATTTAGTGATGCCGAAGAGATTGAGTAATAACAGAAAACATCGAATAACTTTTATTAAAACTGAGACGAGTAAAGATGACTTAGGGCAGGTTATCGATGAGAAAGATGTTGATTATGCTATTTGTTGGGCAGATATTAAAACAATGCTAGGAAAAGAATATTTTGCGGCGGCAGCATCTCAAGCGGAAAGAACGTACCGTTTTATTATTCGATATCGGCCTGACATTGAAACAACTATGAAAATTAAGTTTAAAGGACGTATTTTTGACATAACACATCCTCCAATTAATGATGGCGAAAGTAATGAAACGCTCACTATTATTGCTCAAGAACGTGTGTGAGGTGAAGTTTAATGGGAAGTATCGATAGTCTATCAGCTGATATTGCAAGAGAGTTGCAGCGATATGCGAATGTTGTTGAAGAGGAAATTGAGGTTGCAAAGGAAAAAGTAGCAGATGCCCTAGTAGAAGAATTAAAGCAAAAAAGCCCTAAAGATACGGGTAAATATGCTAAAGGGTGGCGTAAAAAGAGAATGAGAGATGCAATTATTGTTCACAATGCAACGAAGCATCAGGTTGCACATTTATTAGAATTTGGCCATGCGAAAGCCAATGGAGGGCGTGTTCCACCAAAAGTTCACATTGCTCCAGCTGAAGAGCATGCGATTAATGATTTTGTTGAGCGTGTGGAAAGGGCGGTTCAACAATGACATTAGGTGAATTAAAGAAGATTTTAGATGCTACAGGATATCCTGTGGCTTATTCGCATTTCACAGCAACACCAACTAATCCAGTTCCAGCGCCACCTTATATTTGTTTTCTTGTGGACGGATCAGCAAATTTAATGGCCGACAACAAGGTCTATCACAAGATAAATGACTTAAACATAGAGCTTTATACAACTAGAAAAGATTTAGTTGCAGAAGCCAAACTTGAAAAGGTCCTTGATGATAATGAAATACCATACGATTCGCCATTCGAAGGGATTATTGAATCTGAAAAAATGTATCAAAAATTTTATGAAATGAGGTTGATATAAATGGGTGAGAACAAAGTTACTTTCGGTTTAAAAAATGTTTATTATGCATTGTATGAAATTTTAGATGGGGTAGTAAAATTTAAAACTCCAATTCCGATTCCAGGAGCTGTTGAACTAACATTAGATCCACGAGGGGATTTAATTGAGTTCTATGCTGATGACATGCTTTACTACTCTGCAAGTAATAACCAAGGATATGATGGTGCATTAAATATCGCTACAATTCCAGAAAAATTTGCTGTAGATGTTTTAGGTGAAGAGTTAGACGAAGTAGACGGTGTACTAAATGAACTAGCTGATGCCAAAGGAAAACAATTTGCATTGTTATTTGAATTTGATGGAGATGAAAAAGCGACTCGTCATGTTCTATTTAACAATTCAGCAAGTCGTCCTACAGTTGCATCTAAGACGAAAACAAATTCAGCTGAACCAAATACGAATGAACTTAAATTTGTTTCTAGTCCAATTGATATTAATGGTAGACGTATGGTTAAGACAAAAACTACATCTAAAACAACACAAGCAGTTTATGATAATTGGTTCAAAGAAGTATATACAAAAAAATCAGTAGAGATACAAAAGGGAGCGTAAGTGAGTGGAAAAGACAATTACAATAGACGGAAAACAAGTCCGATTAAAAAGTACAGCAGCTACTGTTAAACGATATAAAGCGCAATTCAGACGTGATTTATTTGCTGATATGTTTAAGTTAGGAATTTTGTCTCCTTCAAATCCTCAAGAGGGTTCGCTAGGCACTATTGATTTAGCAAATATTGATTCAAGTAAACTGGATTTTGAAGTTGTTTATGATTTAGTTTGGTTATACGCAAAAACAGCAAATCCAGAAATTGCTGAGCCAATTACATGGTTAGACGGTTTTGATGAATTCCCTATCTCAGAGATTATTCCGGAAATTATGGATATGATTCAAAGTACGATGGGCGCAAAAAAAAAATAAAGAAAAATAATGGAGAGCAAGGAACATTCAGTGATGAAGAATTAACCACTGATACGTTCCTTGCTCTTTGTTATAAAGCGAAATTAACGCATTGGGATCTGGACGTCATGACAATTGGTGATTGCTTTGATTACATTGCTGAATTCGCTGAAATGGAGAATCCAGACAAAGAAAAAGTAAGAAAAGCAAACCAAAAAGACTTTGATTCATTCTAAGAAAGGGGTTAGATGATGGCCGGAAGAATTAAAGGGATTACGATTGAAATTGGCGGCGAAACCACAGGTCTTCAAAACGCTTTAAAAGATGTAAATAAGCAGAGTGACAACTTGGCCAAAGAATTAAAAGATGTAGAACGTCTTTTGAAATTCGATCCTGGCAATGTTGAAGCTTTAGCTCAGAAACAAAAGTTATTGACTCAACAAATTGAAAATACAACAGAAAAGCTAGATAAATTGAAAGCAGCAGAACAACAAGTTCAAGTACAATTTCAAAACGGAAAGATTTCTGAAGAACAGTACCGCGCGTTTAGGCGTGAAATTGAATTTACACAAGGGTCACTTGATGGCCTGAAAAATAAGCTCGGTAACATGAAAGCTGAACAAGAGAATGTAGCGAGTTCAACAAGACAACTAGAAACGTTGTTTAGTGCTACAGGAAAAAGCGTTGATGATTTTGCAGGCGCATTAGGTAATCGTCTTGTAAATGCAATTAGAAGCGGTACAGCAACAAGTAAACAATTAGAACAAGCAATTGGAATTATTGGACGGGAAGCATTAGGAACAGAAGCTGACATAGAAAAATTACAACGTGCTCTTCGATCTGTGGATGCTGGAAATTCAATTCAACAAGTTCGAAACGAGTTAAGGGATTTGCAACAAGAGGCTGAGAGAACGGAGAAGAAGTTTGAAGGGCTCCAAGTAGGACTCGAAAACGTCATTGGTGGGTTGGCAGCTGGTGGCGGTATTGCTAGTGCAGTTGAAAAAGCAATGGATATGTCAAAATTGAAAACTAAGATTGATATCACTTTTGATGTTCCAGAGTCTTCGAAAAAATCAGTGGAAGAAGCTATTAGGGGCGTTAGTACTTATGGTATTGACGCTGAAGAAGCATTAGAAGGTGTTCGCAGACAATGGGCATTAAATAAGGATGCTTCTGATGAAACAAATGCCGCTGTGGCTAAAGGAGCAGCGACTATTGCAGCATCCTATGCCGGAATTGATTTTAATGAACTTATACAAGAAACCAATGAGATTGGTGCAACTTTAGGTATTACTAACGAGGAAGCATTGGGGCTAGTTAATACATTATTAAAAACAGGATTTCCACCAGAACAATTAGATATTATCGCTGAATATGGGGATCAAATGATTCAAGCTGGATTTTCGGCTAAAGAAGTCCAAGGAATTATGTCAGCAGGAGTAGATACTAAGAGTTGGAATATCGATAACCTTTTGGATGAAAAATTGTCCCTATGAGTGGTGACATTCATAGAAAACTCCTTTAATTCAGTGAAACTCTCAAATGAGACAATACTGAGCGAAGCCTTTAGCAAAGGAACGTGCAACGACTAGCTGAAAAGCGTAGGGTGTAAGTTAATGACATCCGAAATGGGGAGCATCTTATATAAAAGATGATGATATAGTCTGGTCTGTATAGTGATATACAGAAGTTCATAAGAGAACTGGCAGGATGTTGCGAGTCCTGTTGAACATATCGGGTGTTAAAGAAGGGCGTATCAAAATGGCTGAGTTTGGTGCAGGTGTAGATAAATCTATGCAAGCGGTTTTAGATAAAACAAAAATTTCGGCGGATCAGTTTGAAAAATGGGGTCAAGCTATCGCTCAAGGTGGCGAAGGTGGACAAAAAGCGATGCTTGAAGCCACCAAAGCTTTAGCTGGTGTTGAAAATGCAACAGACAGAAATGCACTTGGCACGAAGATGTTCGGTACTCTTTGGGAAGACCAAGGGAAGAAAATTATCGACACCATTTTGAAAGCGGAAGGTAAACAAGTCGATTTAAAAAAAGGAGTAGAGGACTTACAGGGTGCTACTTCTAAAATAGATGCATCTCCAGCGGTTAAATTTCAACAAGCAATGCAAGATTTACAAGTTGCTCTTCAGCCTGTTCTTGAAGTTATAGCAGATCTTGTCTCTAAATTCGCTGAATGGATTTCTAATAATCCGGAATTAGCAGCAACATTAACAGCGATTGCTGTTGCTATTGGTGTAATTGCAGGGGCGTTCATGGCTTTAGCACCAATAGTTGTCGTCATAACAAGTATAGGATGGGCGATGACAGGATTGATTGCTCTTATTCCAATAATTGTAGCAGCTGTTGTCGCTCTAGGTGTTGCAATTTATAAAAATTGGGATGATATCAAACAATGGACCATTGATGCTTGGAATGCAATTGGAGAATTCTTAGTAGGAATATGGGATGGGATTGTACAATGGGCAAGTGAAACCTGGAATAGTATTAGTGAATCTACATCGGAAGTTTGGAATTCGATTAAAGAATATTTAATGGAGTTATGGAATGGGATAGTTGAGTCCTTGTCTGAAATATGGAGTTCTATCGTTGAAACTACTACAGAAACCTGGAATTCCGTTGTGGAGTATTTGACTGGAATATGGGATGGAGTAGTTGAAACACTATCAGAAGTTTGGAATAGTATCAGTCAAACCACTTCTGAAGTGTGGACGGCGATTAGTGAGTTCTTCCAAGAAACTTGGAATGGATTAGTTGCCTTTCTAACTCCTATTTTACAGGGGATTGCTGATTTCTTCTCTATGATTTGGAATGGCATTTCCACAGTGATTCAAACTGTATGGGGTTTTATTACTCAATACTTACAAGCAATTTGGACGGCTATTTTATACTTTGCTACGCCAATATTTGAAAGTATCAAGAATTTCATTTCTGAATGTTGGAATACCATTAGTTCTACTACAAGTTTTGTATGGGAAACAATTAAGAATTTCTTAGTTTCCTGTTGGAATGGACTTGTAGCGTTTGTTATGCCGATTTTTGAAAAAATCAAGTCCTGGATCATTGCTGTGTGGGATACAATCAGTTCAGCAACAATGTCTGTATGGAATGCTGTTAAGAATTTCTTACAATCATGCTGGAACGGGTTAGTAGCTTTTGTAACGCCAATATTCACCTCAATAAAAGATTGGATTGTGAATACATGGAATACGATTAGTTCCACAACAAGTGCAGTGTGGAATACGATTAAAAGCTATCTATCTAGCTTATGGAACGCAATTGTTTCCACAGCAAGTTCTGTATTCAATAGCATCAAAGAAGCCATTTCAACGGTTTGGAACATGATTAGTAGCGCAAGCAGTAGTATTTGGAATGGTATAAAATCTACACTTTCAAACATTTGGGAAGGTATCAAGTCAACCGCATCTTCTGTCTGGAATGGATTAAAAGAAGCAATTATGACTCCTGTTCGTTGGGTAACTAATGCTGTTAGTG
This sequence comes from Bacillus cereus group sp. BceL291, assembly GCF_051776705.1. Taxonomy (NCBI): domain Bacteria; kingdom Bacillati; phylum Bacillota; class Bacilli; order Caryophanales; family Bacillaceae; genus Bacillus; species Bacillus cereus group sp. BceL291. Next base: position 51,361 of record NZ_JBPWAP010000005.1, read on the forward strand.
GAGCGTTTGAAGGCATGAAATCAGCAGTATTAGGCGTATGGGATGGTATTAAAAGTGGTATTCGTACAGCTATCAATGGAATCATTCGTATTATTAATAAATTTATAGATGGCTTTAACACACCAGCAGAATTATTAAACAATATACCAGGAGTTAGCGCTCCAACTATTCCACATGTACCAATGCTTGCTAAAGGCGGTAAGCCTGTTGGTGATGGCTCTTTTATAACTGGTGAAGCTGGTCCTGAGCTCTTTACTAAGAGAGGGAATTCAATTACAGTTACGCCATTATCTTCAAAAGAAAGATCTCTCGGTATCACTGGAACTATGAATCAACTAATGAGTGATATGAGCCGGATGATGGCTAGTTCCATGAATCAATTATCAGGGTTAAAGAGTGTTATGAGTGGTGTGTATGGAAATATGTCAAATAGTAGACAAGCTATGGCAGCTGGTGTTGCGAATCCAGTGATTCATTATTCTTCAGGATCATCTGGTGGTGGAGTCATTCCAATGCTTGGTGGAGATTTCGTTGTGGAGGTTCCTGTTGTTTTAGAGGGACGAGATGTAGCGCGTGGTACATATCGCTATACAACCGAATATCAAGAACGAGAAACACAGAGGGATTCAGACTTTTAAGTTTGAGTCTCTTTTAATTTGAAAAGAAATGAGGTGGCAACGTGAGCTCTTTTACATTTAACAATATACGCAAGGATTTTATTCAAATCGAAAAAGGGTGGAAAAAACCAGCGTGGGCGCCGTTAAAACGGAACTTTTTAAGCGTTCCAGGTTATCCAGGTGCAAGATTATTAACGACAGAAACTGAAATGCGAGTTTTACCTGTTCCAGTCGGAATTATTGTTTCTGATGGATCAGACTTAGAAACAGTAAAAGAAGAAATAGCAGAGTGGTTAATTACAGAAAGACCTGTTGAATTAGTCTTTGATGTAACACCTGATAGGACATACCTAGCGGTTATTGATGAAGATTTTGATCCAGAGGATTTTGTTACGTTAGGTAAAGGTATTTTGAACTTTGTTTGCCCAATGCCTTATAAGTTAGGAAATGAGAAAACGGTTGATTTTGAAAATGACGGCCAGGGGTTAATTGCCAATGTCCAAAACAAAGGCTCTGTGCATTCCAATCCGATTATTGAAATTGATATTAAAAAGCCACATACTTTTTTAGATGTATGGTTTGAAGATAAATATGCAAAGGAACCAGATTATTTTCGTATTGGAATGCCATTAAAAATGGAGCAATTGCCTGTAGAAAGAAATCAACGTCTTATATGGGATGATATGTCCACAACTGTAGGGTGGAGTAAGGTTAGTTCTATGGAAGATGGTAATCCAGTTGGTGAAATGAAAACAGATAGTTACCAATTCTATTGTTCTGACTATGGCTCGGGTAATGGATGGCATGGGGCAGCTGTTAAGAAGAGTATTCCTGGTGGGCCAGTACAAGATTTTATTATGCAAGCCCACGTTACATGTAAAAGTAAAACGATCAATGAAATGGGACGAGTTGAGATAGCGATACTCGATGAAAACAGCAAAGTTCTTTCAAAAATTGCCATGAATGACCTCTATTGGCAAGCGGAACAAAATTTTGGAACGATGGTAATTGGATATGATAATAAGCCTGAAAAAACAGGTTTAATTTATGAGAGTGGTGATTATCCCAATACGTGGAATCAGTATTATGGTAGGTTGTGGATTGCTAGAACGGGTAATGATTGGGAAGCGTATATTTCAAAGTTTCTTCCTGGAACAGAAAAAGATGATGCAGAGCGCTTTGCAAGATGGACTGATAAAGACAATAAACATATGGAAAAAGCAGCTCAAATACAGATTAGTATCATGCGGTGGCAAGATGTTCCTCCAGTAGAAGCGATGACCGTTTCTGATTTGAAATTTTGGAAAGTGAATTTAAATAATCAAAGTACACCGCCATATATAGTCGATGTTGGTGACAAAGTCGTGATTGATACAGAAAGCAGTCATGTCAGTATTGAAGGGAAAAACGCTATTAACATAAAAGATATTTTTAGTAATTTTCCTGTTATCAATAAAGATACGAATAAACTTGAAATTATACCTTCCGATATAGGAACAGCAAAGGTTACATATAGGGAGCGATTTAGATGAGAACACCAAGTGGAATATTACATGTTGTTGATTCACAAACAGATCAAATTATCGGAGCGATTCAATCAAAGGATTATTGGAATGACAATAGGCATTGGGAGATTAAAAATAATGTTGATAAGCTAGATTTCACGGTTTTTGATGGTACAAAAGAAGCCGCAGCGCTTACGCAACAAAATTTGGTCTTAAAAGAGGTAAGGGGTGGACGAATTGTTCCATACACAATTACTGAAACAGAAAAAGATTCTAATAATAGATCCCTTACAACTTACGCGTCTGGTGAATGGATTTTACTTGGTAAAGCGAATTATATTGATCCGCAAAAGTTTGAAGCAAAAACAGTAGCGGAGTATGTAGATATAGCTCTTAAGGGAACGAAATGGAAAAAAGGAAATATTTCTTATGAAAGTTTCCGTTCTATGACCGTTGATAAATTTATAGATCCATTAAGTTTTTTGAAAAAGATTGCTTCTCTATTTGAACTAGAAATTCAATATCGAACTGAGGTTGTAGGGAATCATATCGAACGGTATGTTGATATGGTGAAAAAACGCGGGCAGGATACAGGGAAAACAATTGAATTAGGGAAAGATTTAATTGGAATTAAGCGAATTGAGAACTCGCAAAATATCTGTACAGCTTTAATTGGTTTTGTGAAAGGTGAAGGCGATAACATTATTACGATAGAAAAAATTAATAATGGTCTTCCGTATATTACTAATATTGATGCTTTTCAACGATGGAATGAAAAAGGTAAACATAAATTCGGTTTTTATAGTCCGGAAACTGACAATGAAAACATGTCTCCTGAACGTCTGAAAACTTTAATGGAAATTGAAATGAAGAAATGTGTAAATGCGTCTGTTTCTTATGAGGTAAAAGCGGCATCCATAGGACGTGTATTTGGATTAGCGCATGAATTGATTAATGAGGGGGACACAATTCGAATTAAAGATACAGGTTTTACACCAAAACTTTATTTAGAAGCAAGAGCAATAGCTGGAGACGAATCTTTTACTGATCCTACACAAGATAAATATGTATTTGGAGATTATCGAGAAATTGTAGATCCTAACGAAGAATTACGAAAGATTTATAATCAAATTCTTAGTTCGTTAGGTAGTAAACAAGAAATGCTAGATCAGCTAAACAAACTGGTAAAACAGAATGAAAAAACAATTGAAACCATACGAAAAGAATCTCAAGCAGCTAAAGAGTTGGCAGAAAAAGTTCAAGAAAATCTAAAAAATAATACGGTAAATATTATTGAAGCTAAAAATGCACCAACTGATAACCTTATAGTAGGCAAGACCTTATGGCGAGATATTAGTAACGGTAAACCTGGTATTTTAAAAGTGTGGAATGGTAAAGGGTGGGAGCTTCTTATTCCTGATGTGGAATCAATTAAAAAAGATACACTGGAGCAGGTAAGTAAGGATATTAAACTCACAAAAGAAGAGTTAAATAAGAAAGTGGAAGAAGCGCAAGAAGAAGCCACTGGACAATTTAATACAGTAACAGAGGGGCTTTCAAAAGTTACAAGAACTATTTCTGATGTACAAAGAGATCAAGGTGAAATTGATAAAAAAGTAACCAAGGTTGAACAGGATTCTGAGAAATTTAAATTGTCTATTGAAACATTAACGAAAAATAGTACTGATACTACAAGTAAAATCAATACATTAGAAAGTGATGTGGACGGAAATAAGAAAGTTATTTCAGCAGTTAAAGAAAGTGTAGCAAACTTTAATGACGATGTAAGAAACTTGGTAGTCGGTTCTAAATCTTTTGATGGAGCTTTGACCATTGCACAAGCAGACAATCGTTGGTGGCTTAAATCAGCAGATAAAGTTAAAATTTCGAAGGATGTTTTTCAAGGTAATGCAGTCGTAGAAACTCAAACATCATGGACTGCTTTAGCTTATAACTTCAAGGATTTAGTAGATCGAAAAGTTGTAAAAGTAGGAGACAAAGTAACCTATTCAATTTTTACTCGTGTAAAAGGTTTACCGAATGGCCAAGATTTACAACACACTTTCTATTTTGCACCAGGTGCTACTGGAATTCATCCAAATAAATCTACTAATCAATGGCAAAGAGTAAGCGTTTCGTTCACAGTGACAGCAAGTATGATGTCATCACCGGGAACGGATAACGAGAGTCATTTTCGTGTAGAGCCCGATGCAAACCCTCCTGCTGGTTGTTGGTATCAGCAAAGCTCACCGCAATTGATTATAGGTAGCAAAGAATATTCTTGGCGGCCAGCTCCTGAAGATCTTGCAGATGGGAATGTTTTAACCAAGGTAACAACAGAGATCAAAGAAGTAGCAGGGAAGATTAGTGAAAAGTTAACAAAAGTAGAAACAAAGGTTAATAACGATAAATCTGGAGGACGTAATCTGTTATTAGATTCAAATGCTAAATACGAAAAAATAGATTATCTAATTAATCCATATTCTCTAACTGAAAATTTTGTTGCAGGTGAGGAATATACTTTTGTAATTAAAGGAAGTGTCCCGCAGGGCCAACAATTTGGAATTTGGCAGAATGGTGGTACAAATCATGTTGGATATGCAACAAGTGCCTATGCTAACGGAATAACTTATGTAACTTTTAAAGCTGTTGCAACTACAAGTGGGAATGAACGGAGATTAAACTTATATAATTATCCAAATAATGCTACAAAGGCAACTGTAGAATGGGTGGCTTTATATAAAGGGAATAAGCCACAGGATTGGACACCAGCTCCAGAAAATCAAGTAACAAATGATGAATTCACTAAGAAAACAACAGAGATTGAAAAAAGTGTGGATGGTATTAAAGAAAGTATTAAAACGGTAGAAAAAACACAAACCTCTTTTGATGAACGTGTTAACACTGTAGAAAAGAATGCAGAAGGAACAACTGCAAGTGTTAAGAAATTACAGGAAACACAAACTGCGCAAGGGAAGACGATTAGTGAGGCTACTACAACAATAGGGCAACATTCTGAAGCATTAAAGTTAACAATGAAAAAGAAAGATGTTGAGGATTATGTTGGTGGGTTGGGTTCTATAAATGATCTACGGAACGCTTCATTCGCTCAAGGCTTCAAATACTGGACACAAAATGGTAATAGTGCTGTTATTGATTCTTCTGTAACATACAGAGGCTATACAACAGCTAAATTATATGCGACTGGATTGAATGAAGATAAATGGTATAGCCTTCATCAAACGATAGACGTAACTGCTGGTGAAGACATTGTAGCTTCAGGTTACTTTATGTCCAATAACATAGGACAAGGTTTCGTGTTAGAAATTGAGTATCTAAATGCCCAAGGTAGCCGAGTTTCACAATCATCAATTGGTATCGATGTAACTGCAAATTCTAATTGGATTAGAGCTGTTATTGCCGGAACAGTTCCAGTTGGAGCTGTTAAAGCGCGTTATAAACCATGGGTGAGAAGAAATGGGACCTTATGGATTGCGTTACCTATGTTACAGCGTGGTAAAGTAGCTACAGAATTTTGGCTACATCCGAAAGATCAAACGGATATTGATAAAATGATAGATGATATTGCTAATAAAGTAGCTACCGAAAAATACAATCAGAAAGTTACAGAGTTAGAAAGAAGTATTAGTGCTACTGAAAAAGGCGTTTCAATCATCTCTGGAAAACAAGAAACGTTTATAAATGAGACTTATAATGCCTATGTAAAGAAAACGGAATCTAAGTTAGAAGTGTTAGATGAAGGGATTTTAGCGCAGATTTTAAAGGACGGTATTGTCACTGCCATCAATATGTCCCCTGGGAAAATTACAATCAATGCTGCAAAACTAGATATTAATGCAGATACAATGGTCAAATGGCTAACAGCAAAAGGCATTGATACGAATCTTATTAGAATTAGTGGAGATAAAATTACGATTGATGGTGAAGAAGGCGTAATAGTTAACATGTTAGATTTTCTATTCAAAGACGAATGGGGAACAAAAACAACTGCGGTATCAAGACGAAACCTAATAGCAGATCCAGACTTTTCTAGTGTTACAAAGAAAAACATTGGACATTCAGATTATTATGGGTTTGAAGGTGGATACGGTCTTACCTGGAAGTCGTGGGGCAATGTAGTAATAGAAAAGAATACACATATATTCGATTACGAGCAAATGGTGAATGCTGCAAGGGTAGATATGTATAACTATCCAGAAACAATCGTGAATAATGGGATACACCCTGGTAACGAATATACAGTTTCTGCTCACTTTAGAACGTCTATGATAAATGGTGTACGTAAAACAGGGAAACCACGTTTACAAGTATGCTGCGTTAAATTCCGAGACAATGTAAGTTACGATATATGGAATGAACAAAAGATGGACTTTCCTGAGCCGTCTACATTCTACGGAGAAATCAGAAGATATTCTTTTACTTTCAAAGTTCCAACAAACTATATTCCGCAACAACACGCATTGATTATTAAAGTTTGTTCTGGAAATGCTGACATGAGACAAGGGACAGCGATTTGTGTAAGTGGTGTAACGCTATACAGTGGCAAATATGCATCTATGTATAATTGGGATCGTGCTGCAGCAGAAAGAGCAGATGGCATTCAGCCGTTTAACGCACTTGCTGTAGGTGGTGTAAATAATAATATATCTCCAGCACCAGACGGACAAACGTTTGATATAAGTACTGAAAAAGAAGTGAAAATCTTTAGGAATATACGAGCAATGCAGGGAATTAATTTAGGTGGCGGTGGATTTCAACAATGGGGTCATATTCGTTTTACAGACGGTAATATGGGATCGGGTTTTTATGCGAGTACTCCAAGTGGTTGGAAATTTAATGCACTTGGATAGAAAGGAGAAGTAAGAATGAATGAGAATCAAATGATGCCACTTCAAGCAGGTGAAAGCTTTCCTTTTATGGGGAGGCTGGTGGATGCAGAGCGCACAGAGACAGGGATTTTTGTTCAAATACCTGCTGATATGTTAAATAATGCAGGTCTTCTAAATGGTGTTAGCAGGGTTGAAGTATGGAGAGAGATGGATGGGACAGTAAAGTTTCGAATTGCTACGCTGTGTGAAATATGTAAACGCGGAGCGCGTCTGTACACACTGGATATGGGATTTGCGAAAAAGAATATTTGTTTAGAGTGTTATGCATCACTTACAGGGAATTACCCATCTCAAGAACCGCCAACATCAACTAATGAAAATAACACACAAACAGAGCAGGAGCAGCAATAGCTGGTCTTTTTTTTATTGCTAAAAAAGGAGATGAAAAGATGGATCGTATTGATGTATTGTTAAAAGCTTTTATTGCCACTTTCGGTGGCTTCTGTGGTTACTTTTTAGGAGGGTGGGATACAACATTGAAAGTTCTAGTAATCATGGCAGCAATCGACTATATAACGGGAGTAATTGCAGCAGGATATAACGGAGAGTTAAAAAGTAAAGTTGGTTTCAAAGGCATCGCCAAAAAGGTGGTGCTTTTTCTTTTAGTTGCAGCAGCTACTCAAGCAGATGCAATTGTGGGTTCGAATAGTGCTCTTCGTGAAGCAACAATCTTTTTCTTTATCGGAAATGAGTTGCTTTCACTTTTAGAAAATGCAGGGCGTATGGGAATACCTTTGCCTTCAGCTTTAACAAATGCAGTCGAAATTTTAGGTGGTAAACAAAAACAAGAAGAGAAAAAGGGAGATGTTCTATAATGGAAATTAGAAAAAAATTAGTTGACCCAAGTAAATATTGTATAAAGTGTCCTTATACAATGAATCCGGAATTCATTACAGTTCACAATACTTACAACGATGCTACAGCAGAAAACGAAGTAGCTTATATGATTCGTAATGATAATCAGGTTTCATTTCATATTGCAGTAGATGATAAAGAAGCAGTACAAGGAATCCCTTTAGAGCGTAACGCCTGGCATACTGGCGACGGTAATGGGAATGGTAATCGTAAATCTATCGGAGTTGAAATTTGCTACTCTTTAAGCGGTGGAGATAGATACTATAAAGCGGAAGACAATGCAGCTATCGTTGTAGCTCAACTAATGAAACAGTACGATATTCCAATTAATAAAGTCCGTACACATCAATCATGGAGTGGGAAGTACTGTCCTCATCGTATGTTGGCAGAAGGACGTTGGGATAGCTTTATTGAGAGAGTCCAAAATGCATACAATGGAGGTAATAAAGTAACTCCTACGCTTATTCCACCGTCAACTAACGGGACAGGTATTGCGTATATTGAGGGGAATGGCATTAACCTGCGTAAAGGTCCAGGTACTGGATACGGGGTTATTCGTCAATTAAGTAAAGGTGAGTCCTACGAAGTATGGGGACAATCAAATGGATGGCTAAACCTTGGTGGCGATCAGTGGATTTATAATGATTCATCATACATTCGTTTTACTGGAGAAAGCACACCAACAAGTTCGCAATCCGTCAATAAAGGCGTAGAAATAGTTACTATTACAGCAGATGTATTGCGTGTTCGTAGAGGTCCAGGAACTAATTATGGCATTGTAAAAAATGTGTACCAAGGAGAACAGTATCAGTCGTGGGGATATAGAGATGGTTGGTATAATGTGGGTGGAGACCAATGGGTTTCAGGTGAATATGTGAAGTTTGAAGATTAAAGTAAGAGCCGTCATAATGACGGCTTTTTTTATTTTATAGCAATTATTTAACTACTAACTATTGATTTGAATAAACAGCTATGGTATAATTATATATGTAAGGGAGGTGAGAAACATGGATTGGGACTTAACAGAAAAGGTTCTTAAAAATCTAGCTTACATAGTAGGCATGGTGGTAGGAATGATAACAGCAAAGAAAAACTTAAACGATATGAAAGATAGAAAGGAGAAGAAAAAGGAAGAAGAAATAGAAAAACGCCTAGCCCGCAAGACTAGACGCAAATAATACAACGGGGGAAGAAATTCCCCCAACCTTAAAAAATATTATAACATGATTACAAAATTAAACAAAATCCAATCCATGTAAAAATGAAGTTAGATCGAAATACTTTGGTATTAGCATTATTTTTAGTATTAGTGGTTACAGTAACAAACTATAAGAAGCCTGAAGTAAGTGACTACTTAGGAATTGCTTCCACAATAATTTTAGCTATAGCGCTTGTTATTAATTTAATTTCTCTATGGAAAAAAGGCAGGGAAGAAAAATGAGTATGGACTATAAAATAAGTCGTGAAGAAATAGAAAAGTTAGTTAATCAAGTAGTTTTAACAGCAAATGAAACCGTAAATTTATTAGGTGTCACAACCCAAAGATTACATGTACTTGTAAAACAAGGGCGAATTGTTCCTATTAAAGTAGTTGATAGGGTTTCGTTGTACTTTCGTGAAGATGTGGAAAAACTGGCTGAAGAATTAGGGCAATTAAGAGAAAAATATCGACCATATGAATAATTTGAAAGCCAACTCTCTTATGAGTCGGCTTTTTGTTGTTATGTAGCTAGAATTTACTTTTAGATAATGCTTTTAATATAGGATTAATGATTTTACTAAGTAAACGAAAAGCATTGAAGATTGAACGAGTAATTGTCATAAATTTAGAGTTCTTTTTCATTTAATATGTACCGCCCTTAAAATTCAATTATAGATCAGAAATTTTTCTAACTTCTTTTTCCTTCGCTTTAAATTCCTTTTTATATTGCTTGTAATCTTGTTTACTAACTCTAAATTTTTCACCAGTAGCCACATTTTTCACTAAATATGTTTTAGTTATTGAGAAATAATAGATTAAAAATAATATACAAGATATCGAGAAAGTCGGAATACCTAAGATAAACGCTATAATAAATAACACTATATCCAATCCTGTAAACATTCGTTGCAAGACAATTCTCTTTCCAGCAGCGGCTTCCGATTGCTGTAATTGTTGCATGCGTTGTAGTGATGCAATAGTATCATAACTCATGAAAAAACCTCCTTGAAAAATAATACCTAAATCATACCAATTTCATGCAACAACTGTAAATATTACATTCCCATAAATTCCTTATCGAAATAGAACTTGTCCATTAATTTATTTACAATTCCGTTGAAATAAGCGAATGTACCTTTCTTCATTTTTACTCCAGATTTAATTTTCATAACAAACTCTTTAATAGCTTTTAAGCCAATAGTAAGTTCCTGGTCTTTAGTAAATGCTTTATCACCTGTAGAGAAGTTTGTAACTTTATTACACTGTCTTACGACCTTCCACAGTTCTTGAATTGTTTTAGATTCACTGTAAAAAGAGCTAACTAAAGAAATAAAACGTTCTGGTACCCAGTGAGCAACAAAGTCAGCTTGTTCAATATTCTCTTTTGGAGTATTGCTATTCTCATTACTATTACGTTTGTTTATATCTTTTATATTTTGTTTTAATGAAACAGGTTTTGTTTTAATGGTAGGACACTTTGTAGGACTTTTTGCATCTGCCTTGTTGGACACTTCTTCCACAATTGGTTGAATGATAATAGCATTAGAAGTTTGAAGCATGTCCTTTTTACGCTTCATTGCTATTTGTTTAATCATCTCTAAATCCACAAGCTTCTTCATTAAACGTTGTACAGTTTTATATGAAACTTCCATCTTTTCGGCTATTCTATTTTTGCATAGGAAACTAACGCCTACATATTTGCAGCTGTGGCGTTTTAAAATTTCAAGTAATGTAATAAGTTTAGATTGTACATCCGTACGCTTAATAGACATACGGATATCATCTCTGTATGTACGTATAGTTTTGTTTAGTTCTTCCACATCGTTGAATGATGATAAGTTGTGGAAGGATTCTTTAGTTGCGATAACATCGATACGTTTTCTTTCCATATTATACGTCTCCTTTGTGGAAACAAAAAAGCAACGTCACCAATTTGGTAAACGTTGCTGAATAAACCCTGCATGATGTAAAATAATTCATGAGAGTATAGCAAGTGTTTACCTGGCGTAATCAGGTGGACGGTATATAGAGTGTTGGTAGCACTTTATATACAGGCTGTGCTCTTTTGTTTTGTCTCGAATTCTTTCGGTATTCAAGACTGGCCACTTGCGGGGCTGGGAAAACAGAGATGTTGTTTTACGGAATTAACGAAGCGCTTCAAAAAGGAGAAAGAGTTTGTATCGCAACGCCGAGAACGGATGTTGTTCTGGAATTAGCACCGAGATTGCAAGAAGTATTTCCATATGTAAAGGTAGCGGCTTTATATGGAGGGAGTGTGGATAAAGAAAAAGATGCAGTACTAGTCGTTGCGACTACGCATCAATTATTACGTTATTATAGGGCGTTTCATGTCATGGTTGTAGATGAGATAGATGCGTTTCCATATTGTGCAGATCAAATGTTACAGTACGCGGTAAAACAAGCGATGAAAGAAAAAGCGGCGCGTATTTATTTAACTGCGACTCCAGATGAAACGTGGAAGCGAAAACTTAAACAAGGTAAACAAAAAGGTGTTATTGTTTCTGGACGATATCATCGTCATCCTTTGCCAGTTCCTTTATTTTGTTGGTGCGGGAATTGGAAAAAAAAACCTCATTCATAAAAGAATTCCTCGAGTTTTACTACAGTGGTTACAAACATACTTAAATAAAAAATTCCCTATTTTTTTATTCGTCCCCCATGTGCGATATATAGAAGAAATAAGCTTGTTGTTAAAACCATTAAACAATCGAATTGAAGGTGTACATGCAGAAGATCCAGGGAGAAAAGAAAAAGTAGCGGCTTTCAGAAAGGGAGAAATCCCATTATTAGTTACAACGACAATTTTAGAGCGAGGCGTAACGGTGAAAAATTTGCAAGTCGCAGTTTTAGGGGCGGAAGAAGAAATATTTTCAGAAAGTGCGCTCGTACAAATTGCGGGCCGAGCAGGGCGGAGCTTTGAAGCACCGTATGGAGAGGTCATTTATTTTCACTATGGCAAGACAGAGGCGATGGTGCGCGCGAAAAAACATATTCAAGGTATGAATAAAAATGCGAAAGAACAAGGATTGATCGATTAATGCATTGTTTACTTTGTGATGAGTGTTTTGTAGAAAAGATTAGTTGGTACACTTTTTTTGTAAAGTGTCATAGAAAATATATATGTGATAGATGTGAGCAGAAACTTTCCTATATTATAGGAGAAATTTGCATGGAGTGCGGGCGACCTTTAGAATTTGTTCCTGCCTCATTTCAAGAAGACGGTATTTGTATAGATTGTATAAGGTGGACGAAAGAGGAGAAGTATCGTTCTTTTAAAAACCGTTCGTTATATATGTATGATGATGAGATGAAAGAAATAGTAGCACAGTTTAAGTTTCGGGGGGATGCGGAGTTAGTGCACATTTTTTATCGTCCTTTTCGAAGTTTATTTCAAAAGTATTTTGCCAATGTTTCAACCGTTATCGCTGTTCCGCTTAGTAAGGAAAGGGAAATTGAACGTGGTTTTAATCAAGCTGAGTTATTAGCAACTTGTTTGCCTGTCAAAATTTCTTATCCATCATTAAGAAGAAGGGAAACAGAAAAGCAAAGTAAGAAGACACGTAAAGAAAGGGTGTCAGGAAGCAATCCTTTTTATTTTCAGGGAGAAGAGATGTTTTCTGAGCAACATATTTTACTCGTTGATGACGTGTATACGACAGGGATTACAGTTAGGCAAATCGGAAGTTTGTTATATGAAAGAGGGGCAAGAGAAGTATCTAGTTTGACACTTTGTAGAAGTTAATATGGCAGTGTCGAAAGGGATAATAAAAAGGCGATAAGTCTTCTTTGACTTCATATGTTGTCATTCGTTATAGTCAAAATATGGGGCGAATGCCCTGATTTTTAGAGTGAAGGGAATGGAATGAACATGCAAGGAAGAGTGAAATGGTTCAATGCAGAAAAGGGATTTGGGTTTATTGAGCGTGAAGATGGTGACGATGTATTTGTCCATTTTTCTGCTATTCAACAAGATGGATATAAGTCATTAGAAGAAGGGCAACAAGTAGAGTTTGACATTGTAGATGGAGCACGTGGACCACAAGCAGCTAATGTTGTGAAACTGTAGGGTATATTGTTTTTGGAAGAGAAAGCTGCGTTTGTGGCAACGTTATATATATGTAGTAGAACCTCTTGTTTTTCGCAAGGGGTTTTTGTTATAGGATAAGTTGTCAAAAAGTTGTTTCTTTTCTGTAACGAATTGTCCACAGTTATATTCGTTATTCACGATGTTAATAGGATAAAATAAAGATAGAAACGATGCATCTTTTCATTTCAACAAAAAACGATAAAAAAATCGCAATTCCACTAATTTTTTTAAAAAAGTTAGAAGGAGTTTTTAAGCCAATGTCGAAATTATAATACATAGGCTTGAAAGGAGGAATTCATCTATGAAATTCAACATTCGTGGTGAAAATATTGAAGTAACTCCAGCATTAAAGGAATATGTAGAGAAAAAACTAAGTAAGTTAGAGCGTTATTTTGATACATTCCCAGAGATTAAAGTTAATTTAAAAGTATACTCTGACAAGCAACGTGTCGAGGTAACAATACCATTTACTGATTTATTACTTCGTGCAGAAGAAACTAATAGCGATATGTACGCTGCTATCGATTTAGTAGTTGATAAAATTGAGCGACAAATTCGTAAACATAAAACAAAAGTAAATCGTAAGTTACGTGAGAAAGGTTCTATGAAAACGAACTTTATCCTTCCAGAAGCAGTAGCTGTTTTGGATGAGGTAGAAGAAGATGAATTAGAACTTGTACGTACAAAACGATTCGATTTAAAACCGATGGACGTTGAAGAGGCAATCCTACAAATGGATATGCTAGGACATAATTTCTTCGTCTTCACAAATGCTGATACAAACGAAACTAATGTTGTATATGGCCGTAAAGATGGGAAATACGGTTTAATCGAAACTAAATAATAATTCGAAAGCGCAGCCGAAATGGCTGCGCTTTTTTTGTATTTTTCGCAGCAAGGTTAAAAAAGTTTTATAAGTAGCCGATTTCATTAAGAAATGATTTTTAGGCGGTATTTCCTCAAAACAGCAGGAGAAAATTCGAAATTTAGAGAGGTGAGTTACTCTTTATTATTTGGAACAAGCATAGGAATATAGCTACCTTTACAAGTAATTCTTTGCTAGGGATATAGTATTGTTTTTAAAAATTTAACGAAATGTTCGCAAGTGTAAAAGTAATATTAAATATTCTGAAATCCATTGAAGGTGTGTTGAGGTGTTGTTACCATAATATTGTATTATATTGATTTTGTTCCTTCAGTGGAAAAATACAATCAATATAATGCTACAAATTATCGGAGGTGCTTTTAGTGGGCATTAAGAAAAAAAGTCGTTTTATGTTTGGATCTGTTTTATCGTTAGGTATTTTAGCTAGTACTTTCGCTTTAACCGAACCGGCTAAGGCTAGTACAAGGGATGACCATGTGAATTTTACCTTTAGACTTTGGAGTCCATATGATTATACTAATGCACGTCCTAAAGAGACGCCTACCTCTATGTATATGCGTGTGAAGAGCAGTGAGAAGGGCGGAGGTTCTTTCAATGTTTGGACAGAAGCAGATAAAAATAAAAATGCAGAAGATAGAAAATGGGTAAATGTTTCAGGTAAGCATGAAGGAACAGTGATACCAGGTAGAACATATCTTTTTAAAAATTAAGCATATGAAAACCATGGGAAAAATGTGCCTGTGAGATTTGGTGGTTATTCTAGAGAAAATAATGCTTATCCTACTGCTTGGAGTCCTGATAGTGTAAGACCTAGTGGACCTTACATTGAATATTGATTTAGAAATTATAAATTGAAATTATTTATTTTATAGTGCTAGAAAAAGTCGTATAGTTTCAAATCCGGATTATACGACTTTTCCTGCTATTTCATTTTTAAAATAGGAGGAGCTGTAATGAGGTTTATTTCAAAATATATTTTAGTTTGTTTTTTTATATTGAGTATTAGTTTCTTAGTTTCTTGTCAAAAGAAAGTAGATGAACCTATTGTACATATTGAAGATACTTTAACGGAAAAAGATAATTTGAAAAGTATTGAATTAAAAGGAATTAACAAAAATACTATTTTTGAACAAGTGTTTTTGGAAAGTGAAAATGGTGATGATTTCTTTCAAGGACAAATAGAAAAAAATGATAGTTTAATAGAGGATAAGCTTTCAAATAAAAAATTGAAATTAGGAGTTATACCAGAAAATTATTATGTTTTTTTGACGGGTGTTACGAATAAGAAAAAACCAACGTATCTCTTGGGACGGATTGAACAAACTGATGGAGAAGTAATTCAGTGGAAACAAGAAGTTAAGAGTGTAAAAAGAAAAGGCGCAAATGATGTTTATCAGTATGAAGTTGAGTTTCCTAAATTTGAAGGAGAGAGAGCAAATGTTTCTTTTCGTTACATTTGGTTAAATAAAGAAAAGAAATGTTATGGTGTTGCGGATCAATTGTTCATATTAAAAAAGATTTAAATTTAATGGTTTATGGAGGAGCTATAGATGAGTTACTTTTTAGGAAGGATTTTAAAAGGTAGGATGTTTTGGTTGTCTTTATTTATTATGTTAGTAATTGTTATTGCTCAATATATTGCTATGTTTGTGACAACTAAAGGATTTAACGATGCTGGGATTATAAAGGTATCCCCATATTTATCTAATATTTTATATTTTAATAGATTATCGTTTTATAGTGAGTTTTATTTACTTATATTTCCTATGCTTTCCGCAATGGCTGTAGCAGGGATTTATAGAATTGATAAAAATTATGGATTTATTTATCCTGTTATTTCTAAGATGGGAACATGTTATTATTTTAAGCTGCTTTATTTTATTAATTTTATTGTATCTTTTTTTATTATAAGTGTCCCTTTACTATTTAATTTTTATTTATATGTGATGAATTATCCAACAGTTGCTCCGCATCCAATATTAAATTATATGGCTTCTACTGTTTCGCCAACAGCTCAATTTCATATAGTTTATTATAAGTACCCTACTTTATATTTTCTAATGTATGTATTTTTAAATGGTTTATACGGTGCGGTTTTTTCGAGTTTAGCTTTATCAGTTTCGTTTTTTATAAAACGAGTTTATTTTATTTATTTAGTTCCATTTATTTTACATATTTTTTGGCTTGGTATTGGAAAAGGGATTCTCAATCCTAAAGATTATTTAATTAAAGATTTTGGCTTTTTTGAATTACAAATTTTTCTTAGTGTACTGTTATGTATTTGGTTTTGTTCTGTAGTTCTTTATTTACGGGGGAGTAGGAAGCATGTTCTTTTATAATGTTATGAAAGAAACTATAAGGATGAAATATGTTTGGTTAAGTATTCTTTTTGTACTTAATGTTAGTATCATTGGTTGCTTGTTCAATTATTTTGAACCCGGAATTGTAAAAGAGAAAATGAACGAATTGGAAGCTTTGTATAAGGTTATGTCGTTGTATAATTTGTCGACTATATTTATTCCTTTAACAATTGTTTTTTCTGTATATTCTATGTCGAACTTTTTTAGTATTTATGTTGTTTACAGAGTGAATAATGCATTGAAATTAGTTTCTATATATTATTTAAAATTATTCGTTTTTGTTTACTTTTTTGCTGGGAGTATGATTTTACAGTTGTTTTTGATGTCAACTATGATGGCTGTAACTAGTGTTGATGTAAATTATCCATTATTATTTTGCATTCAATTATTTGCGAGTGTTTTTATATGTATGATAAGTGCTTTATTGCAATTATTTTTACCTAGTTTACTTGTAATAATATGTATGATTACTGCTGTTTTATTAGATAGATTTATATTACATGGATTTTTATTTACAAATGTTTTTTATATAAATGTCTTTGAAGATGCTACTGGTTTATTTATACGCTTATTTGGCTGTTTTTTTATCTTTTTTATAAGTGTATGGATTTTATCTAAAAAAAGTTATATTTCTATGAATGATGAGACAGAGGTGGTCTAGTTTACATTATGATCTTATATTATTTGTTAAAAAGAGATTTATATGTAAGGTTTCGAGATTCCATCAAGATAATGGCTTTTTTATTCTTAATTTACGCTATTATTGCAATTGCTTTTTTATACAATCAGCCTCTTAGTAATGGTAAAGAATCTGTATTAGTAGATGTTACCTTTTATCGATTTTTTCATGGAGTAGACTTTGTGGATTTATCTTATTTTTATAAGGAGGGGCGATTTTCTATCCCTTTTTATTGGATATTCTTTCAAATCACTCCTTTGTTGCTTGTAGGGAATTTTGCTTTTTCAGATATTCAACAGAATGGTCTTTATTTATTTCCTCGTGTTAAGAAGAAGCATTTTCTATGGTTAACGAAAATACTATCTTTGTTTTTTTATATAATTATTATTTGGATTGTTATGTATTTTATTTGGTTTAGCGCTTACTATTTGCTTTCTTTAGGCGAGTATAATTTTTTGAATTTATATAGTCAATTTCCTTATAAGATATTAGGTACTATGCTAATTCAAATAATTATAAGCTTTTTATTAGCTTTGATTTTTGAGTTTTTAACTTTTTATATACCAATAATTATTGTTTTTGTACTAATGT
Organism: Bacillus cereus group sp. BceL291; assembly: GCF_051776705.1. Classification (NCBI taxonomy): domain Bacteria; kingdom Bacillati; phylum Bacillota; class Bacilli; order Caryophanales; family Bacillaceae; genus Bacillus; species Bacillus cereus group sp. BceL291. The sequence goes on from NZ_JBPWAP010000005.1 coordinate 69,073, forward strand.
TGTTGTACCTATTTTTGTCTATTTTCTTTCATAGTATTTATTTTTTAGGATCTTTTGTTATGCCAAATCGTTGGTATTTTGTTGATCACAGTTCAATTCAATTGACTTTAGGTAATAATCAATCTATTCAATATAATGATTTACTTCTAATAGGAGTAGTAATTGTTGTTGTAATGATTTTATTAGGCAGTTTTTGTTTTAAAAAACTAGATGTGATAGGTGAATAATTTATGGACAATTATATTAAATGTGAATGTATGACGAAAAGATTAAAAGGAAATATTGTGTTAGATAATATTAGTTTGTCAGTAAAAAAAGGCGAATTTTTAGTTTTGAAGGGGCATAATGGCTCTGGTAAAACGATGATTTTACGCGCTATATCAGGGTTAATGCGTTTGAGTTCTGGAGTTGTTTATGTAGATAATGAAATGATTGGAAAACAAAAGCAATTCCCTGATTCTATGGGGATATTGATTGAATATCCGAGTTTTATTCCAGGGTATACTGGTTTTCAGAACTTGAAATTTTTATCATCGATTAACAATAAAATCTCCGATGAGGAGATTTATAATATTATTCAAAGGGTTGGACTTGATAAAACAGATAAGAGAAAGTATAAAAGATACTCTTTAGGTATGAAACAACGTTTAGGGATAGCGCAAGCTTTAATGGAACAACCAAAATTACTGTTATTAGACGAGCCAACTAATGCTTTAGATAGTGATGGGATAAAAGATGTTTTAGATATTTTGAAAGTAGAAAAAGCCAAGGGAACGACTATTGTTGTAGCCAGTCATGATGTGCATGTTCTAGATAATGAAATGGTAGATCGTATTGTACATGTTAATAATGGAAAGTTGGTAGATTAAGAGTGACGAGAAAACATATCTTAATAAGTATTGGATTGTGTCTGTTGCTATGTATATTTGCTAGTTTATTTAGATTTAAAACATTAAATCTAAATAATGAATCTTATAAAGTGGTAAAAGATGAGTTTTTATCTAATAGAACTTTTGAAGATGAGCGAGGAATTACGTTTCATGCACTTGATCCTCTTGATCCTACAAAAGTTTATGATCCCTATGAAGACCGTGAAGTAGTGACGTATGTGTTACCTTTAGATATTACAAATACAACAAATCGAGATATTAACTTGCTTAGTAATAAGTCTATTTCCGATACAATGTTTTATTCTAAAATAGGTGAGTTTTATAATTTAATCCCTTATTCAATGGAATTACCTAAAAAATATCAGTTTGATCCTGTAATACCTGCTGGTAAAACAGTACGAGGGTATATAGGGACAAATTATTTTATAGGAGATGACCCTTATAAAAATTATAAAAACTTTTCAAATGAATCAACTAAAGTGAAATTCATTTCTTGTATAAAGGATAAGAAAGGGAAATATCATGAATTAGAAATACCGATAAATTAATAAAATTTATGATTGATACAGCTATATTTTAATGGTGTTTGTAGATCTTGCAACATAACAATATCTTTTAAAGTCGGAGTTTTTTTGTAGGTGTAAGTATCTATGGATGCTGCACCTGCAAAGTTTCCGGCTTTTTGTAATTGTCGATTTAGATTTTATTAAGGAATTTCTGGTAGTCATATTCTTTAAAAGGAAACTTGAAAGAATATGACTTAGATTTAATACGAAATTTGTAACGTGAAATTGAAATAGCGAGACAGAGAAAAGGAACGTAACAAATGAAATAAAAACTTTTTCTGAATATAAGGCCCGACATCTTGCCGATTGTTGTCATAGTTATGAGACAAGTGTTACAATTATCATTAGGTATATACATTTTAGTTTTTTTAATTAGGAGAAAAATTGGCATAACATACATTTGATTTTTATAACGACTGATTGTAATAGAGAAAAAGAAAACAATCGGAAGTTTTATTTTAATAAAAAGAGGAGCGTATTTCCTATGATCGGTATTTTAAAAAAGGTGTTTGATGTAAATCAACGCCAAATTAAACGTATGCAAAAGACAGTTGAGCAAATTGATGCATTAGAGTCATCTATTAAGCCACTAACTGATGAACAATTAAAAGGAAAGACGCTTGAATTTAAAGAACGTCTAACAAAAGGTGAAACAGTAGATGATCTACTACCTGAAGCTTTTGCAGTTGTTCGCGAAGCGGCAACTCGTGTTCTTGGAATGCGTCCATATGGCGTACAGTTAATGGGTGGTATTGCCTTACATGAAGGGAATATTTCTGAGATGAAAACGGGTGAAGGTAAAACGTTAACATCTACATTACCTGTATATTTAAATGCTTTAACAGGAAAAGGTGTTCATGTTGTTACAGTCAATGAATATTTAGCACAACGTGATGCGAGCGAAATGGGACAACTTCATGAGTTCCTTGGCTTAACGGTAGGAATTAACTTAAATAGTATGTCACGCGAAGAGAAACAAGAGGCTTATGCTGCTGATATTACGTATAGCACAAATAATGAGCTTGGATTCGATTACTTACGTGATAACATGGTTTTATATAAAGAGCAGTGCGTTCAACGTCCACTTCACTTTGCTATTATCGATGAAGTCGATTCTATTTTAGTCGATGAAGCACGTACGCCGCTTATTATTTCAGGACAAGCTCAAAAATCAACAGAGCTATACATGTTTGCAAATGCATTTGTTCGTACGTTAGAAAATGAAAAAGATTATTCATTTGATGTGAAAACGAAAAATGTAATGCTAACAGAAGATGGTATTACGAAAGCAGAGAAAGCTTTCCATATTGAAAACTTATTCGATTTAAAACATGTAGCACTTCTTCACCATATTAATCAGGGACTTCGTGCACACGTTGTTATGCACCGTGATACAGATTATGTTGTACAAGAAGGCGAAATCGTAATTGTAGACCAATTCACTGGTCGTCTTATGAAAGGTCGTCGTTATAGCGAAGGATTACACCAAGCGATTGAAGCAAAAGAAGGTGTAGAAATTCAAAATGAAAGCATGACGCTTGCAACAATTACATTCCAGAACTACTTCCGTATGTATGAAAAATTATCTGGTATGACTGGTACAGCGAAAACAGAGGAAGAGGAATTCCGTAACATTTACAATATGAACGTTATTGTAATTCCGACAAACAAACCGATTATTCGTGATGATCGTGCCGATTTAATCTTTAAATCAATGGAAGGTAAGTTCAATGCTGTTGTTGAGGATATTGTAAATCGTCATAAACAAGGGCAACCTGTTCTTGTAGGTACAGTTGCAATTGAAACGTCAGAGCTTATTTCAAAAATGTTAACGCGTAAAGGTGTACGTCATAACATCTTAAATGCGAAAAACCATGCTCGTGAAGCAGATATCATTGCAGAGGCTGGTATGAAAGGTGCTGTAACAATCGCGACGAACATGGCAGGTCGTGGTACAGATATTAAGCTTGGAGACGATGTGAAAAACGTTGGTTTAGCAGTTATCGGTACAGAGCGTCACGAAAGTCGTCGTATTGATAATCAGTTACGTGGTCGTGCTGGTCGTCAAGGGGACCCTGGTGTTACGCAGTTCTACTTATCGATGGAAGATGAATTAATGCGCCGATTTGGTTCAGATAATATGAAAGCAATGATGGACCGCCTTGGTATGGATGATTCTCAGCCGATTGAAAGTAAAATGGTTTCTCGTGCGGTAGAATCTGCACAAAAACGTGTTGAAGGAAATAACTATGATGCACGTAAGCAGTTACTGCAATATGATGATGTACTTCGTCAACAACGTGAAGTTATTTACAAACAGCGTCAAGAGGTAATGGAGTCTGACAACTTACGCGGCATTATTGAAGGTATGATGAAATCTACAGTAGAACGTGCTGTTGCCCTTCATACACAAGAGGAAATTGAAGAAGATTGGAACATTAAAGGTCTTGTTGACTACTTAAATACAAACCTTCTTCAAGACGGAGATGTAAAAGAAGAAGAATTACGTCGCCTTGCTCCTGAGGAAATGAGCGAACCGATTATCGCGAAATTAATAGAGCGATACAATGAAAAAGAAAAGCTTATGCCAGAAGAGCAAATGCGTGAGTTTGAGAAGGTTGTTGTATTCCGCGTTGTAGATACGAAATGGACAGAGCATATTGATGCGATGGATCACCTTCGTGAAGGTATTCATTTACGTGCTTACGGTCAAATCGATCCACTTCGTGAGTACCAAATGGAAGGGTTCGCGATGTTCGAGTCAATGGTTGCTTCTATTGAAGAGGAAATTTCTCGTTACATTATGAAAGCTGAAATTGAACAAAACTTAGAACGTCAAGAAGTTGTTCAAGGTGAAGCTGTTCATCCTTCTAGCGATGGCGAAGAAGCAAAGAAAAAGCCAGTTGTAAAAGGTGACCAAGTGGGCCGCAACGATTTATGTAAATGTGGTAGTGGTAAAAAATATAAAAACTGCTGTGGTATCGTTCAGTAATATAGGACGGTAGCTTTGGCTGTTTTGCAAACTTTTATATCAAAAATGTATAATTAAGAAGGATTAAACTCTCTCCGTAATAAGTGGAGAGAGTTTCCCTTGTTTTCATACGAAAGTAACAGCAATTACATAGAGGTGAAGGAAATGGAATTAGTAGAAATTAGACAGGAATTAGAGAAAATGGCTAAGCGATTAGCGGCTTTTAGGGGGTCTCTTTGACCTCCCTACTAAGGAGAAACAAATTGCAGAATTAGAAGAAAAAATGATGGGCGCAGGATTTTGGGATGACCAACAAGGCGCACAAGCTGTAATTAATGAAGCGAATGCGTTAAAAGATATGGTAGGAAAGTTCCGTCAGTTAGATGAGACGTTTGAAAATTTAGAAATCACGCATGAGCTTTTAAAAGAAGAGTATGATGAAGATTTACATGAGGAATTAGAATCAGAAGTAAAAGGCTTAATTCAAGAAATGAATGAGTATGAGCTTCAGTTACTATTAAGTGATCCTTATGATAAAAATAATGCGATTTTAGAATTACATCCAGGTGCAGGTGGAACTGAGTCACAAGACTGGGGTTCTATGTTATTACGTATGTACACACGCTGGGCTGAAAAACGCGGATTCAAAGTAGAAACGGTTGATTATTTACCAGGTGATGAAGCTGGTATTAAGAGTGTAACTTTATTAATTAAAGGTCATAACGCTTACGGTTACTTAAAAGCAGAGAAAGGTGTACATCGTCTTGTACGTATTTCACCATTCGATTCTTCAGGGCGCCGTCATACATCGTTCGTATCTTGTGAAGTTGTACCAGAGTTCAATGATGAAGTTGAAATCGAAGTACGTACAGAAGATTTAAAAATTGATACGTACCGAGCAAGTGGAGCTGGTGGGCAGCACGTAAATACGACAGATTCAGCAGTTCGTATTACACATACACCGACAAATACGGTTGTAACATGTCAGTCGGAGCGTTCTCAAATTAAAAACCGTGAGCATGCGATGAAAATGTTAAAAGCGAAATTATATCAAAAGAAACTAGAAGAGCAACAAGCAGAATTAGATGAAATTCGCGGAGAGCAAAAAGAAATCGGATGGGGTAGCCAAATCCGTTCTTATGTATTCCACCCGTATTCTCTTGTAAAAGACCATCGTACAAATACGGAGGTTGGTAACGTACAAGCTGTTATGGATGGAGAGATTGATCCATTTATTGATGCTTACTTACGTTCTCGCATCTAATAAGCGAAAAAAAGCCAACGAAATTGTTGGCGCATGCTGAGGACAATAGAGGATATAAAGAATTTGATTTTATTTTTATAGATGAAGTAAAGAGGAAGAGAAGTTGGAAACGACAACTTCTCTTTTTGATGGGATTATATGTAGATTACAATGCTGTATATTGTTTTGTAAAAAGTAGAGAATAGTAAAATAGAGTGGTAATAGGGTAAAGATTTATATAGAACTTTTCTAAATTTCCTTTTAAAAAGGATACTTTATAGAAGTTTTTTAAGTTGTTCACAGAATTGAAACAACTTATGAAAGCTTTATTTTATCAAGGTTCTCACTGTATTTTTGAGGAATATAAAATACACCTTAGTTTTTCTATATAAAGATAATGCTTATAATGAAAATGAGTGTGTTAGGAATAAAAAGAATATCAACAATAGGGAGCGATAGAAGTGAAAAAGAAATTGTTGGCTATTGCGCTAGGGACATCGGTTGTTTTTGCTTTAGGAGCATGCGGAAATAAAGAAGAGAGTAAGTCTTCGAAACAGTCTGCAAGCACAGACAGCGCAGAACAAATTTTCCAAAGAAGTTGTGCGGGATGTCACGCAACAGATTTATCAGGGGCAACTGGACCTGATTTAAGAAAAGTAGGCGGTAAGTACGACGCTGCAGATATCGAAGAGATTATTAAAAAAGGCCGTGGTTCAATGTCACCAGGACTTATTCAAGGTGAAGATGCAAAAAAAGTATCTGAATGGTTAGCTGAACATAAATAAAAAAGGTGAAATGGGCGAGTTGATAATATAGTCAGCTCGTTTTCCTTTTTTCTGGTATGTAACATAACTGTAACAAAAATGTATCCAAATTGGAAACCGTTTGATGTTACAATGGGGTTTGTAGAATTTTGCTGAAATATATTACATAGAGTGGTATTGCTTATGAGAAAGCATAAGTAAACTACCTTCAACAAGGATGACTAAATGAAAATGAAGGATGTCTTTTATTTTCAGATGTACAGAAAAGTATTTCGAAAAAAATCATTAAGTATTGGGTGATAAATAATGATAAAAATGACGAATGTTTATAAGGAGTACCCGAATGGTATGAAAGCCATTGCTGGTCTTACAGTTAACATTAAACAAGGTGAATTTGTATACGTAGTTGGACCGAGTGGAGCCGGGAAATCTACATTTATTAAAATGATGTATCGTGAAGAGAAACCATCTACAGGATCTATTAATGTAAATGGACTTACTATCGAAACATTGGCAGAAAGAGACGTTCCGTATTTTCGTCGTCAATTAGGCGTAATTTTCCAAGATTTTAAATTGCTACCTAAATTAACGGTATATGAGAATGTTTCGTTTGCTTTAGAAGTAATTGAAGAAGAACCGGATGCAATTCGTGAGCGTGTAACAGAAGTTCTAGGTCTTGTAGGCCTTGAAGATCGTGCAGACGCACTTCCAAGTGAGCTTTCAGGTGGGGAGCAACAACGTGTGGCTATTGCAAGAGCAATTGTAAATAGACCAAAGGTTGTAATTGCCGATGAGCCAACAGGTAACTTAGATATTGAAACAGCTCTTGATATTATGAATATTTTTACTCGCATTAATGAGCGCGGCACAACAATCGTTATGGCGACGCATAATGCAGATATCGTAAATACAATCCGTCATCGTGTAATCGCGATTGAAGGCGGAAAAATTGTTCGAGATGAGATTGAGGGAGGATACGGATATGAAGGCTAAGACCCTTAGTCGACATTTGCGAGAAGGTGTAAAGAATCTATCACGTAACGGATGGATGACATTTGCTTCTGTTAGTGCAGTAACAGTTACATTATTACTTGTAGGTGTCTTTTTAACAGCGATTATGAATATGAACCATTTTGCGACGAAAGTAGAGCAAGATGTAGAGATTCGTGTACACATTGATCCAGCTGCAAAAGAAGCGGATCAAAAGAAATTAGAAGAAGATATGAGTAAGATTGCAAAAGTAGATTCTATTAAATATTCTTCTAAAGAAGAAGAGTTAAAACGTTTAATTAAAAGCTTAGGTGATAGTGGAAAAACGTTTGAGTTATTTGAACAAGATAACCCACTTAAAAACGTATTCGTTGTAAAAGCAAAAGAACCAACCGATACAGCGACAATCGCGAAGAAGGTTGAAAAAATGCAGTTTGTTAGTAATGTTCAGTACGGAAAAGGACAAGTTGAACGATTATTTGATACTGTAAAAACTGGTCGTAACATTGGGATTGCGTTAATTGCTGGTCTTTTATTCACAGCGATGTTCTTAATCTCTAATACAATTAAAATTACAATTTATGCTCGTAGTACAGAAATTGAAATTATGAAACTTGTTGGTGCAACAAACTGGTTTATTCGTTGGCCATTCTTGCTAGAGGGATTATTCTTAGGAGTATTAGGATCAATTATTCCAATTGGCCTAATTCTAATTACGTATAATTCGTTGCAAGGTGTGTTTAATGAAAAACTTGGCGGAACAATTTTCGAGCTTCTACCATACAGTCCGTTCGTATTCCAATTAGCTGGTTTACTAGTGTTAATCGGTGCTTTAATCGGTATGTGGGGAAGTGTAATGTCAATTCGTCGCTTCTTAAAAGTATAAAAAGTTGCAAACATAATTCGTACAAGCTTATCATATAGTAGAAATAGGTAAAGGCATCACACACTGTGTGATGCCTTTTGCTACACCACCTGTGTGTTTTGGAAAGGGGAATTCCGCATTGAAACGTAGAGTTGCAATTATTGGAATGGTTGTTGCATTTTTAATTGGTGCTGGCGGAATGTTTGCAGGCATGTCTGTATTTGGGGTTAACCCATCAGAAGTAACGCAAACAATTTCGAGTGGGAATGCTAGCACTGCGCAAGGGAATTTGGCAAAAATTAATGAGGCGTATGCACTAATTGATTCACGTTATGTGGAAGACGTGAAAGATGAAAAGTTAGTTGAAGGTGCAATACAAGGTATGTTGTCTACGCTGAAGGACCCTTATTCCACGTATATGGATAAAGAAACAGCCAAACAGTTTAGTGAATCGCTTGATCCCGAATTAGAGGGGATTGGGGCTGAGGTGAACAAGACGGACGGTAAGCTTATTATCGTATCGCCAATTAAAGGTTCACCAGCAGAAAAGATAGGAATTAAACCGAATGACCAAATTTTATCTGTAGATGGAAACAGTGTGAAAGACTTATCACGTGAAGAAGCAGTATTAAAAATTCGTGGTAAAAAGGGAACGACTGTCGCAATTGAAATTAAACGTGCGGGAGTAACTGATCCGATCGTATTTAAAATTAAGCGTGAAAAGATTCCAATCTTTACAGTATTTAGTTCTGTGAAGCAAGAGAGTGGAAAAGATATCGGTTATATGCAAATCACTTCTTTTGCTGAAAATACAGCGAAAGAATTTAAGGATCAGTTAAAAGAGTTAGAGAAGAAAAATATAAAAGGCTTAGTTATTGACGTACGTGGTAATCCTGGTGGCTATTTAAATAGTGTAGAAGATATACTAGGGGAAATTATGACGAATAAAAAGCCGATGCTACAAGTAGAGCAGCGAAATGGTGAGAAGAAGAAATTCTCTACGGAACTGAAAGAGAGAAAACCATATCCAATTTCAGTATTAATTGATAATGGAAGTGCTTCTGCTTCAGAGATTTTAGCGGGTGCGCTAAAAGAAGGAGAAGGATACGATTTAATTGGTGAAAAGACATTTGGTAAAGGTACTGTCCAGCAAGCTGTTCCATTTAAAGACGGCAGCAACATTAAATTAACGATGTTTAAATGGTTAACACCGGATGGGAACTGGATTCATAAAAAAGGAATCGCGCCAACAGTAGAAGTGAAGCAACCAAATTATTATCATGCGACACCAATTCAAATTGAAAAAACACTTTCATACAATTCAAATGATGTACAAGTAAAACATGCTCAAGAAATGCTTAAGAGCTTAGGGTATGTACCAGGTCGTGAAGATGGATACTTTAGTAAAGAGACAGAATCGGCTCTGAAAGCATTCCAAAATGCAAATGAGATGGAAGCGACAGGACAGCTTGATAAAAAGACAGCTGAAGCGATTCAAACTAAAATTATCGAAAAAATTCGTTCTGGAGAAAATGATCTACAATTACAGTCAGCATTAAAATTAATGGCAAAATAAGAAGAAATACAGGCAGTTTGCTGCCTGTATTTTTTTGTGTTAAACAAACGTTTGTTTAGTTATGATAATATAAAAAGAAAGAATGATATAAATGGTGGTGAATGAGTTCATGGAGGCGTGGATTTTTGAAATAATGCGGGCAGTTGGACGTTTTTTCTTACACCCTGCTGTCTATATATTTGTAATAAGTAGTATCTTCGTTGGATACTTACGTATGTTAAGAGAACGAAAAGATTTTTCTTTTAAAGTTTATGATATTTGGTTTGAACTGCGAACCTCTCTATTTGCAGGGATTGGATACGGATTAGTAGTATCTATTGTTACGATTGGGCTTGGACTTGTTGTTTCTAAAGCAAGCTTATGGGCCATTTTAATTTGGACGTTACTATTTGGATTAACGGCTATGTATCGATATTTATCGGCAGCTTATACATTTAGCATTGCGATTGTATGTGTTCTATTATCTTCTAAGCTACCAGTTTCCTTTTTACAGCTTCGAGAAGGTGAAGAGAGTACCATTGTATCCCTTGTTATTTTACTAGGCGTTATGCTTATTGTAGAAGGCTTATTGATTTCTAAAAACGCAGTAGGATATTCGACGCCGAGGATTAGGAAGGGGAAGCGTGGATTAAAGATTGGTTTACACGAATCAAAGCGTTTATGGATCGTTCCTATTTTTATTCTTGTACCGGGTGATGCGGTAACGCAGTTTATTTCATGGTGGCCTGTCGTTTCAATCGGTTCAAATACATATTCTCTATTCCTCGTTCCATTTTTAATTGGATTTATGAGAAAGATTAAAAGTTATGAGCCGACGGAAGCCTTATTATTTACAGGAAGACGTGTTTATGGATTAGCAGGACTTGTGCTCGTTTTAGGAATCGCAAGTTATTGGTGGCACGTACTTGCAATTATCGCGATGGGAGTCGCAATGCTTGGGCGTTTCACAATCTCGATGCAAGAGAAAATTGCCGATGAAACAAGACCAGCATATTTTGCTGCACGCAATGATGGGCTCGTTGTACTAGATACAATTCCAAATACAATTGGAGCAGAGCTAAAGTTACTGCCTGGAGAAATTATTACGAAAGTAAATGGAGTTATTCCAAAAAGCGCTGAGGAATTTTATGATGCGCTTCAAACGAAGACGACAGGAGCATTTTGTAAATTAGAAGTATTAGATACAAATGGTGAGCTTCGTCTTGCACAAACTGCATTATATGCTGGTGGGCATCACGAATTAGGTATTGTATTCGTTGAGCAGGAGCACGAGTGGGATTCGGAAGCGATGTAATAGAAGGAAAGGTATCACCTTGTGGTGGTACCTTTTTTGTTTTTGGGGGAGGGGAGAGTAGTTAGTAAATGAAATTTATATCGGCGATTATCCGAATATATCAGCGTAACTTGAAATATATCGGCGATTTTGCAAATATATCAGCGCAACTCGAAATATATCGGCGATTATTCGAATATATCGACTTTCCAGCAAAAAACGACAACTATCGCAAAGCTTATTTTCAGTTTCATAGACGGATAACTTGAATAATTATTTGATAATGGTTATCATTTAGGGAGTCTTTTTAATTTTGGAAAATGGAGGTAAGATATGCTGCGTAAATTTTTCTCGTACTATAAACCGTATAAAGGTTTATTTATACTCGACTTTTCTTGTGCGGTTGTCGCAGGATTATTAGAACTCGGCTTCCCGCTTATCGTAAATCAATTTATTGATAAGTTATTGCCAGGGCAAAACTGGACGCTTATTTTATGGGCTTGTTTCGGTTTACTCGCAGTTTATATGTTAAATGCAGGCTTACAATATGTCGTTACATATTGGGGACATATGCTTGGTGTTAACATTGAAACAGATATGAGGCAGAAATTATTTGATCATATTCAAAAGCTATCATTCAGATTTTTTGATAATAATAAAACTGGTCATTTAATTTCACGCCTTACAAACGATTTAATGGAAATTGGGGAAATTGCGCACCATGGACCAGAAGATTTATTTATCGCCGTAATGACTTTAGTTGGGGCATTCTCATTTATGATGATGATCAACTGGAAGTTAGCGTTATTAACGTTCTTCGTCATTCCATTCCTATTATGGTTAGCGCTTTACTTCAATAAAAAAATGACAGGTACATTTAGGCGTTTATTCTCAGACGTTGCTGATTTTAATGCATGCATTGAGAACAATGTTGGGGGAATTCGTGTTGTACAAGCATTCGGAAATGAAAAGTTTGAGAAAGAGCAATTTGCTGTTAACAACGCTCGTTTCCGTACAACAAAATTAATGGCGTATAAAATTATGGCGTTAAATTCGTCGATTAGTTATATGCTCATGCGTCTCGTAACGCTCTTCGTCTTAATATGCGGTACATGGTTTGTTCTGCAAGGAGAATTAACGTACGGTGGATTTATCGGATTCGTTCTATTAACGAATATTTTCTTCCGCCCAATTGAAAAAATTAACGCGGTAATCGAAAGCTATCCGAAAGGAATCGCCGGTTTTAAAAGATATGTAGAGCTTCTTGAAACAGAGCCTGACATTGTAGACTCTAAAGATGCAATGGAAGTTAAACATGTACATGGTGATATTCAATATAACAACATTACGTTCGGATATGAAAATAAAGAACCGATTTTAAATGAAATTAGTTTGAAAATACATGCAGGTGAAACAGTTGCGTTCGTTGGACCATCAGGAGCTGGGAAAACGACTTTATGTAGCCTATTACCACGTTTTTATGAGCAATCATCTGGATCAATTCAAATTGATGGAATTGATACGAAAGATATGACATTATCTTCACTTCGTAAGCAAATCGGAATCGTGCAGCAAGATGTGTTCTTATTCTCAGGAACGATTCGTGAAAACATTGCTTACGGAAATTTAAAGGCATCAGAGGCTGAAATTTGGCAGGCAGTAAAACGTGCGCAGTTAGAAGATTTAATTTACTCACAGCCGGACGGTTTAGATACTGTTATCGGTGAGCGCGGCGTGAAACTTTCAGGTGGACAAAAGCAGCGTCTAGCTATTGCTCGTATGTTCTTAAAAAACCCACCAATTTTAATATTGGATGAAGCAACTTCTGCACTAGATACAGAGACGGAACTTGCGATTCAACAATCGCTTGCTGAACTATCTGTTGGTCGTACAACATTAGTTATCGCTCACAGACTTGCAACGATTAAAAATGCAGATCGCATCGTCGTTGTAAATAAAGATGGCATTGCAGAACAAGGTTCACATAATGAATTAATTGAGCAAGGCGGAGGATACAGTAGGTTATACGAAGCTCAGTTTAGTTCGTAAATATAATTTGTACTGAATTAGTGCACCATAAGTAGGTAAAAATCTCATATGGGAGGCTATAAAGTATGATTGTAACAACAACGTCTACAATTCAAGGAAAAGAAATTATTGAGTATATCGATATCGTCAATGGAGAAGCGATTATGGGTGCGAATATCGTTCGTGACCTTTTCGCTTCTGTTCGTGACGTTGTCGGTGGTCGTGCTGGCGCTTATGAAAGTAAATTAAAAGAAGCACGCGACATCGCAATGGAAGAGATGAAAACTTTCGCAAGACAAAAAAATGCAAATGCAATTGTTGGTATCGACGTGGATTACGAAGTAGTTCGCGAAGGTATGTTAATGGTTGCGGTGAGCGGGACTGCTGTCCGCATATAAAGTAAAAAGCCGTGCTGATGCACGGCTTTTTACTTTGTATGTCGAAGTTTCAATATTTCTTGGGAAATGTGGAAGGCCCCGTCGATATATAGGGAAGACATTAGAGCGCTTCTTTACATTTTTGAATTTGAGTTAATAATTTTGCGTATTCTTGTTCGAGAGATGTGATGTCATCGTGATGATTTGGAATGGAAATCCGGCCGATGACTTCTGTTAATTTTGTTTGTAATCGTAACAATTCTTGCTCAGTAGCGTTTACAGAAGCTCCGGTGGTTCTTTTTGTGTATTGCTCGTAATTACCGTGGAAGATTCTTGGTTCACTCTCATCTACTTGTAGAATATGGTCTGCAACAGAGCGAATAAAGGCACGGTCATGGCTAATGAAAAGTATTGTGCCAGGATATTCTTGTAACATGGTTTCTAATTCTTCTTGCGTTGCTAAGTCTAAATAGTTTGTCGGTTCATCTAGCAGAAGCATATTATAGTTTCCTAAAAATACTTTTGCGAGTGCAACCTTCATTCGTTCACCCCCGCTTAGAACATGCACAGGTTTATGAACATCCTCACGGCGGAATAGAAGTCGTGCAAGTATTGTGCGAACGAATGCTTCTGTATAGTTTGTTTCTTCTAGAACATTTTCTAAAATGGTTTTATCTGTTTTTAAAATAGATAATGTTTGTTCGAAGTATCCAATTTTACAACTTTTCGATAGCTGCATGCCACGCTCGTTTGTGAGAAGCATGTTGAACAAAGTGGTTTTGCCGCTTCCATTTGCCCCTAAAACGGCAAGCTTTGCACCAGGGGCAATAGTTCCATTCATATTTTTAAATAGTGTGCGGTCGCCTATTTTCTTTGTTGCTTTATTGAATTGTACTGCCACCTTACTATGAATGGGAGTATGGTATTGCACGTCAAATTGAGCTTGAGAAAGATCCTTTGGCTTTTCCTTCTTTTCTAGTTTTTCGAGACGTGTCTCTAATGCCTTCGCTGCTTTGCTAACCTGTTCTTGGCCATGAGCCCCACTTAACCTATAAAGTCTAGATTCAGATGAACTGAACCGCGTTGGGATTTTTGTCATGTTAGAAGCACGTTGCTTTCTTTGTAGAATGGACTGTTCTAAACGATTTTTTTCTTGTACATATTGCTCATATTCTGCTTGTTTTTGTATTCGTTCACGTTCTTTTTGTTTTCGATAGTTTGAATAATTCCCTTTGTACTCTTGAATAGTACCGTCTTCAATTTCAATAATTTTGGTACATATATTATCTAGAAATTCACGATCATGCGATATTAAAACAAGTGCTCCTTTATAAGACGAAAGTGCCTTTTCTAATTGCTCTGTACCGACCATATCTAAGTGGCTTGTTGGTTCATCAGCGAATAAAATGCCTGCATTTTGTTCGAGAGCATGGGCGATCTTTAGCCGCATTCGTTCACCGCCGCTCATTGCGTCGGTAACGTTTGAAATACTCCATTTTCCTTTTGCAAGAGAAGAAGCAGTTTCCGGTAGTTCTTCGCTAAGCTGAGGAATGATGCTGATAGAACTATGATGAGTTACTATGCCTCTGTCAGCTTCTATTTCTTTACTTAATATTTGTAATAACGTAGATTTACCAGCTCCGTTGACTCCGACAATTCCTATGCGATCCTGTGCTTGAATTTCCAGTGATGGTAATGTAAATAGTGTGCGATCACCAAAGCTCTTTTCAATATTACTTGCGAATAAAATAGTCATAAAAAACCCTCCCTAGTTTCACTAGAGAGGATAAACGTCGCCCTTGTATGTAAAAAATCGTACATAAATAAACGATTTTTTACATGATCGTTTCGAAAGAAAGTATCGACAAATGGACAGACTAATCCCCTGCTAGTTTTCATCATTTTTGTTCACTATTTGTGATGGATGAAATAAATAAGAGAATTAGAACTTCATTGGTCAAAGTACCTTCCTTTCATAATATTACTTTTATTGTATGCGCATACAAAAGGGTTTGTCAAACTTATTTCTGTTCGCTATTTTTGAATGTATCATTATACAATTGTGCTTTTGCCAGCGCCTCAGCATCGTTTTTAATTTCATCCAGTCCATTCGCATTCCCGATAACATAACCTTCAAATGAAGAGCCAACAAAATCAAAGATATATTGGAATTGAGCAATAAGCGGTAATGCTTTTACCTTTGGGTTGTCCCCGCCAACGATGACAACATACATTTTTTTGCCTTTCATTTTTTCTTTGAAATGAAGGGATGTATCGCGCAAGCTTTGTGACCAGCGATCAACAAAATTTTTCATATGTCCACTCATTCCGTACCAATATAATGGTGTAGCAAAGATAATCGTGTCGTGTTCTAGCATGCGTTTCGTTAACTGCTCATAGTCATCATTTACGGATTGGAATCCTTCTGCATCATGACGTTGGTCTGTAATAGGATAGACGGTATGATCACGCAAATAAATTTGTTCTGTTTCAATGTCCTCTATCATCATATGTGTTAAAGCTTCTGTATTTCCGTTTTGTCTTGAACTGCCATGTATAACAAACATGTAATCATCCCTTTTCTTTTGCATGTTTTAGGAGTGAAACGTGTTTTTGCAAATTCGTTTGGATGTTGGAAAGCAATGAGATTTGCTTTGTTACTTCATTGAGTTTATCTTCGTAAAGCGTAAGGATACTGCTGCACGGATTGTCGTACAGGTGCGGTTCAATTTCAAGGCAGCGCAGCATCCTTGCCGTCTCTTCTAAATTTAAGCCAATTTGTAAGTACATTTGAATAAGCTCCACTTTTTCGATGGCACTTTCATCAAAATCACGGTAACCATTCGCAAGGCGCTTAGAAGGGAGTAAGCCCTTTTCTTCGTAATGTCTTAGTGATCTTTCACTAACGCCAGTTTCTTTTGATAATTCTCCAATTCGCAATGTATTTCACTCCTTTTACATGTATTGTAAACCTTCACACTAATGTGAAGGTCAACTCTGTTTTTTCGCAAAAGAATCTACATGATTTAAGAACACTTGAATGGCTTTAGATGGAATGAAATATTTACCGCGCACGATGGAGAACGGACGGATTAGTTGTTCATTTGGAACTTCGACGTGGAATAGTTCTTTTGCTAATAGCTCTTTCCGTACAGTCCAATCAGAAAGGATAGCGATGCCAAGCCCGGCACTAACAGCTTCCTTTACGCTTTGGATACTACTGAATGTAAAGAATCGTTTCATTTTTAAATGGTGTTGATGAATAAAGCGGTCACTATAAGCGCGTGTACCAGAACCACTTTCTCTTAATACCCATACTTGATCTTGGAGTGTACTTTCATTTATTTCATTTGTGCGGAGTAATGGATGATTTGGCGGGACGACGAGCTTCATTTCATCTTGCATAAATGTTTCAACATCTACGTCGGCGTATACGACTTGTCCTTCCACTAGGCCGATATCAATTTGATTAGAGCGAAGGCTTTGCAAAACGTCTTCTGTATTTGAGATGAAAGTATGAACTTCGACGTGTGGATTTTCATTCGCATAGTTAGCCAGTATTTTTGGAAGTAAGTATTCGCCAATTGTAAAACTAGCACCAATGCGAAGTGTTCCTGTTACAACGTTATGTAGTTCATTAATTTCTTGTTTAGCATCTTCGTAAAGAGAGAGCATTTGCTTTGCATGTATATATAATATGTTTCCAGCTTCAGTAACTTGGACGTGCTTCGGGGAGCGTTGAATAAGTGTAGTGCCAAATTCGTTTTCTAAGTTGCGTATATGCATACTTACTCCAGGCTGTGAAAGGTTTAATAATTCTGCTGCACGGGAGAAGTGTTTCTGTTCAACGACAGTAACAAAAATTTTTAAAATGTCTACGTTCATATAATGGGCTCCTTTCTTTTTCTATTATCTTATCATAAGTATTTCTAATGATAGAGATTTGGTATTGGTATTAAACTTATTATAGAAACTCTCTTATAATGTAAGTAGAAAGAACATGCATGTTCCAATACGATTATTGGAGTGGTTCAAAATGGAACAAACACTTGTTATACAAAAGAAGAAGCGTTTTGGATTTTCGCAAGGAATTGGGATTACATTATTAATCGCAATTGCCGCGAAATATTTAGCAGAGCTTCCATTTTTAAATATTATGGGACAATTAGTAATTGCTATTCTAATTGGGATGGTTTGGCGTGCGGCAATTGGAGTCCCTCAAGATGCGATTGCAGGGACGAACTTTGCGAGTAAGAAGTTGCTGCGCTTTGGAATCATCTTACTTGGAATGCGATTAAATCTTGTTGATATTGCGAAGGCAGGGCCCAAAGTATTGGTCATCGCAGCGGTTGTTATTACATTTACGATTTTCGTTGTATATGGACTAACGAAAGTATTTAAGGTAGAAAAGAAACTTGGGATTTTAACAGCATGTGGTACAGCAATTTGCGGGGCGGCAGCGGTCGTGGCAATTGCGCCGCAAGTGAAAGCAAAAGATGATGAAACGGCAGTTGGGGCTGCAATTATTGCTATTTTAGGTACGATATTTACGCTTATTTATACGTTATTATATCCAGTGCTTGGCCTATCTCCATATGGTTACGGTGTATTCTCAGGGGCCACGCTGCATGAAATTGCTCATGTTATCGCAGCCGCGGCGCCAGGAGGAAGTACGGCTATAGACATCGCAGTTATCGTGAAGCTAACGCGCGTTGCAATGCTCGTACCAGTAGCAATTTTAATTGGATTATGGTTTGGAAAGAGTGAAGGAAGCAAGGAAAAAAGATCGTGGCGCGACCTTCCAATTCCATGGTTCATTTTCGGATTTTTAGCGATGAGTGCCGTGCATTCGCTCGGGATTATTCCAGAAGTTGTTGCGGGATACATTGTTGTCATTGCTTATATGCTAATCGCAATGGCGATGGCAGGACTTGGTTTAAATGTAGAGTTTAAAACGTTCCGTAAGTTAGGAAGCAAAGCGTTCGTGGCGGGGCTGATTGGCTCGGTTTGCTTATCGGTTCTTGGATACGTTCTTGTATATGCGCTAGGATTTATGTAGTAGAGGAGAAAGCTGTTCCCGAAGGTATTTGGGGACAGCTTTTTCTTATGATTATAGTAGCGCTACGGATGTCGATATTTGTCGGTAAGTCGATATATTTGAAAAATCGCCGATATAAATGGAGTTGCGCTGATATATTTGGGAAATCGCCGATATAATTTAAGTTGCGCTGATATAAATTGAATTACTCTTGTACTTTATTAGAGTAGGTGTTCAGTGAAACGTTTTTCTAAAATTTGTAAAGATATCTTTACTTATAACTGGAAAATATTTATAATTTAAGTAAAGATATCTTTACTTTTGAAGGTGGAGCCTATGGGTGTAAAAAATAAAATAAAAGAGTTAAGAAAGCAAAATCATATAACGCAAGTTGAAATGGCAAAGGCGATGCAGGTGACGCGGCAGACGATAGTGGCGATTGAAAACCATCATTACAATCCGAGTCTAGAGTTATCTTTAAAAATCGCCAAGTATTTTGGAGTGAAGGTGGAGGAAATATTTACGCTGGAGTAAGGAGAAAGAAAATAAATGATAAGCTTGAGAGATTTCAATTAGAGTAAACGTTTAAATATATAAGGATTGGTTTTGATTTATTAATTAGTATCGCATCAACGAGCGTGTTAGCAACAAGGAATAATAGATAGAAAAAGGGGAACTGGGATGGGATTACCGGTGTTATGTGTCGCTACAGCTATATTTTCGCTTCTTTGGGGAATGCAAAACTTTTCTCGTAATCCAGTGCCGAGCATTTGTATTATGATTGGTACTGTAGGTTTATCGTATTATTTATTATTATTAGCCCATTATCATAAAACGGCAACGAGTGTTGTTGTTGGAGCAGTTATTTTATTTTGTGGGCGCGCCATACAAAAGGGGTTATTTCCATAAAAGCTGTTTATACACTTTGTATAAACAGCTTTTTGTATTTTTTTTACAAAACGCTTGAAAGTTACGTAACGTCATCTTTTATAATGAGAGGGAAGAGGTGATGGTAGTGATTTCAATACAAGAATTGACGAAAGAAACAGGGGTTACAGTACGTACACTACGTTATTATGATCAAATAGATTTATTAAAGCCGAGCGGAAAAACAGAGGGTGGACATCGGTTATATAGTGAAAATGACGTTATTCGTTTGCAACAAATTTTATTTTTGAAAGAAATGGGATTTTCATTAAAAGAAGCTGCGAATATGTTAGTAAAAGGTGAGCTGGATTTAAAAAATTCGCTTGAAAAACAACTTCGGTTTGTACAGGAAGAACAAAAGAAATTTAATCGAATGGAGCGTGTTTTACAAGCAGTTGTTTATTCGG
The DNA here is from genome assembly GCF_051776705.1 of Bacillus cereus group sp. BceL291. NCBI lineage: Bacteria > Bacillati > Bacillota > Bacilli > Caryophanales > Bacillaceae > Bacillus > Bacillus cereus group sp. BceL291. The sequence continues at coordinate 88,988 of NZ_JBPWAP010000005.1, forward strand.
TAGATGTAGAGGGAGAACTTGATTGGAAAGTTATGTTTGAACTTATTCAGCTTTCAAAACAGTCTCCTCGTATACGTGAAATATTTCAAAATGAAGTATTTTCAAAGGAAGAACAAAAATTGCTTCAGAATTTGCCAAATATGAGTGAGGAAGATCCGAATGTTTTAGAATGGGTAGATTTATTAAAGCAATTACGTACTTTTATGAAAGACGGTAAAGAAGTCGCAAGTGATGAAGTACAAGAGGCAACGAAGAAATTAATGCAGAAATGTTTAGAAATGGCTAATGGTGACGAAGCGTTTTTAGATAAGTTATGGGAAGTTAGAAAATCGAAGGAAGATTCACAGAAAATGAGCATGTATCCAATTGAAGAAGAACTTTTAGCATATATGGATGAGGCTTTTCGTATTTATGATGAAAGGGAGAAGGATAAATGAGTATACTCGCAGAATATCGTTGGTATTTTTTAATTGGGGCAGAAATTGTATTTTGGTTATCAGCTATCGGTTTCTTTTTACTTCGCTACGGATTCCGTTTGAAAAGAGCGAGTTTTATTATGGGGATTGTACTCCTCGTAAATGAAGTATTTATTTTAACTTTAGGGGTAGTGGACTATTATCAAACAGGAAAGTTCTCTAACTTTCAGATTATTACTGTAATCATTTTATTATATGCAGTTTTCTACGGGAAAAAGGATTTAAAGAAGCTTGATATATTTGTACAAAAATCAGTTGCGAAATGGCGTAATGAACCGGCGCCTATTATTGAAGAACAGGTAGAATTAACAGGTATGGCCTATGCAAAGCAGGAAATAAAAAATTGGGTATTACATCTTGTTTTATTCATTGGTGTGCACATATTCTTTTTCTTCGCGTATGGATTTATTCCATTTGAACAATGGGGTAATTGGTTAGAATCGGGAATCGTTTTAAATAAAGCTGCAAGTCGCGTGAGTCAAGTGTGGGCGATTATATTTTTAGTTGATACAGCGATTTCATTTTCATATGTGATTTTTCCGAAGAAGGAGAAAGGAAAAGAAAAGCTACTTTCATAATTGAAGTAGCTTTTCTGGTATACAAATAATTTTTATAGGAGAGGATGACAATAGGAAAAAGAACCAGTTTTATAAGTCTATTTCTCTTTAGTTTAGTAGCATGTTCACCATCTAGCACTACAATTGATAAGAAGAATGATGTCATTGTAAAGGGAGCAGGAATTCTCAATCTAGATAAATTTGAAAAGTTCGTTTTGAATGTCGAGCAAAGGGAAGTTGATAAAATAAGAATTGTACAGTATACCCTTGAAGGGGACCCGATTTTTCAAACGTTAGAGTATAGTGGGAACGATATATTTTATGTGTCAGATAATAGAAAAGACAAATTTGCTGGGAAGGATAAAGGGTTACATAAAGATAGTTGTAAAGGTATTGTTAAAGAGCAGCGCGAATCAGAAAGTACTTATCGGTTAATAGATTGTATGAATGAAGCTGGGCGCAATGGATATGACTTAGTATATGTACCTAAAAAAAAGAATTAGTAGAGGAAGGAGGTATTTACTCCTTCCTTTTTCTATGTGTATATTGTCGAAAACTTTACCGAATATCTGTTCGTTTTTTTAGGTTTTTTATAGGTATTCGTGGTAAAATAATAATACAGATTTTTATGAGGAGGTCGGATTTTCTTGGAACGTCAATTTGAAATTGTCTCAGCGTATTCCCCGCAAGGTGATCAGCCGGTAGCTATAGAGAAGCTTGTAGAGGGAATTAATAGTGGAAAGAAAAAGCAAGTGTTGCTTGGAGCGACAGGAACGGGTAAGACATTTACGATTTCAAATGTCATTAAAGAAGTGCAAAAGCCAACACTTGTTATGGCTCATAATAAAACGTTAGCAGGGCAGTTATATAGTGAGTTGAAAGACTTTTTCCCGAATAATGCAGTTGAATATTTTGTTAGTTACTACGATTATTATCAGCCAGAAGCGTATGTACCACAAACAGATACGTTTATTGAAAAAGATGCGCAGATTAATGATGAAATTGATAAATTGCGTCACTCGGCAACGTCTGCATTATTTGAACGGGACGATGTAATTATCGTTGCGAGTGTTTCGTGTATATATGGCTTAGGTTCTCCAGAAGAATACCGCGAGCTAGTTGTTTCGCTTCGAGTTGGTATGGAAAAAGACCGTAATCAATTGCTTCGTGAACTTGTTGATGTACAGTATGGACGTAATGATATTGATTTCAAGCGTGGTACATTCCGTGTACGCGGAGATGTAGTTGAAATCTTCCCAGCATCACTTGATGAGCATTGTATTCGAATTGAGTTTTTCGGTGATGAAATCGATCGTATTCGTGAAGTAAATGCGTTAACAGGTGAAGTATTAGCAGAACGTGATCATGTAGCAATCTTCCCAGCATCTCACTTCGTTACACGTGAAGAGAAAATGAAGGTCGCTATTGAAAATATAGAAAAAGAATTAGAAGAACGTTTAAAGGAGTTAAATGATAACGGTAAGTTGTTAGAAGCGCAGCGTATAGAGCAACGTACACGTTATGATTTAGAAATGATGCGCGAGATGGGCTTTTGTTCAGGTATTGAAAACTACTCCCGTCATTTAACACTTCGTCCAGCGGGGGCAACGCCGTATACGTTATTAGACTATTTCCCGAAAGATTTCTTAATCGTTATGGATGAGTCGCACGTATCAGTACCGCAAGTAAGAGCGATGTATAACGGTGACCAAGCACGTAAACAAGTGCTTGTGGATCATGGATTCCGTCTGCCATCAGCTTTAGATAATAGACCGCTCATGTTTGATGAGTTTGAGGAGAAAACGAATCAAGTTATTTACGTTTCAGCAACGCCAGGACCGTACGAGTTAGAGCAGTCACCAGAAGTAATAGAACAAATTATTCGTCCAACAGGGCTTTTAGATCCACCAATTGATATACGACCAATTGAAGGGCAAATTGACGATTTATTAGGAGAAATTCAAGATCGCATTGCAAAAAATGAACGTGTATTAATTACGACTTTAACGAAGAAAATGTCAGAGGATTTAACGGATTACTTAAAAGATGTAGGAATTAAAGTTAACTATCTTCACTCTGAAATTAAAACGTTAGAACGTATTGAAATTATCCGTGATCTTCGCCTCGGTAAATTTGATGTACTTGTCGGTATTAACTTATTGCGAGAAGGATTAGATATTCCGGAAGTATCACTTGTAGCTATTTTAGATGCTGATAAGGAAGGATTTTTGCGTTCAGAACGTTCATTAATTCAAACAATTGGTCGTGCCGCGCGTAATGAAAACGGCCGCGTTATTATGTATGCAGATCGTATAACGAAATCTATGGGGATTGCGATTGAAGAAACGAAGCGTCGTCGTAGTATACAAGAAGCTTACAATGAAGAGCATGGTATTACACCGAAAACGATTCAAAAAGGCGTTCGTGATGTTATCCGTGCAACGACAGCAGCTGAAGAAACAGAAACATATGAAGCAGCACCAGCTAAGAAGATGACGAAAAAAGAGCGTGAAAAAACAATTGCGAAGATGGAAGCAGAGATGAAAGAAGCAGCAAAAGCGTTAGACTTCGAGCGTGCAGCTGAACTAAGAGATTTACTATTAGAATTAAAAGCGGAAGGGTGAAAAAAGTGAGTAAGAGCAAGGATTTTATCGTTGTAAAAGGTGCTAGAGCACATAACTTAAAAAATATTGATGTAACCATTCCGAGAAATCAGCTTGTCGTTGTAACGGGATTGTCTGGTTCGGGGAAATCATCATTAGCATTTGATACGATTTATGCAGAAGGGCAGCGCAGATACGTAGAATCATTATCTGCGTATGCGCGCCAGTTTTTAGGACAAATGGATAAGCCGGATGTGGACACGATTGAAGGATTGTCACCAGCGATTTCAATCGATCAAAAAACGACGAGTCGTAATCCACGTTCAACTGTCGGAACGGTAACGGAGATTTATGATTATTTACGTTTATTATTTGCGCGAATTGGTACGCCAATTTGTCCAAATCATGGGATTGAAATTACATCACAAACAGTAGAGCAGATGGTAGACCGTGTTCTTGAATATCCTGAACGTACGAAATTACAAGTGTTAGCTCCTATCGTGTCTGGGCGTAAAGGTGCACATGTGAAAGTACTTGAAGATATTAAGAAGCAAGGATATGTTCGTGTACGTGTTGATGGTGAAATGCTTGATGTATCTGAAGATATTACGTTAGATAAAAATAAGAAGCATTCCATTGAAGTTGTAATTGACCGTATTGTTGTAAAAGAAGGAATCGCAAGCCGTCTTGCTGATTCACTTGAAAGTGCATTAAAGCTTGGCGGAGGCCGAGTGTTAATTGATGTAATGGGAGAAGAGGAACTTCTATTTAGTGAACATCATGCTTGTCCGCATTGTGGTTTTTCAATCGGAGAATTAGAGCCGCGTATGTTCTCATTCAACAGTCCGTTCGGAGCATGTCCTTCTTGTGATGGACTTGGTTCAAAGCTAGAGGTAGATTTAGAGCTTGTTATCCCGAACTGGGATTTATCATTAAATGAACATGCAATTGCACCTTGGGAACCGACAAGTTCACAATATTACCCGCAACTTTTACAATCTGTATGTAATCACTACGGCGTTGATATGGATGTGCCTGTGAAAAATATACCGAAAGATTTATTTGATAAAGTGTTGTACGGAAGCGGGGAAGAGAAGGTTTATTTCCGCTATGTAAATGAATTTGGTCAAGTAAAGGAAAATGAGATTTTATTTGAAGGTGTTATTCCAAACATTGAACGTCGTTATCGTGAAACGAGCTCCGATTACATTCGTGAGCAAATGGAAAAGTATATGGCAGAACAAGCTTGTCCGAAGTGTAAAGGTGGACGCTTAAAGCCTGAGAGCTTAGCTGTATTTGTTGGCAATAAAACGATTGCTGACGTAACGAAGTATTCAGTTCAAGAAGTACAAGAATTCTTCTCGAATGTAGAGCTAACGGAGAAGCAACAAAAAATAGCTCATTTAATTTTAAGAGAAATTCAGGAGCGCGTTGGGTTCTTAGTGAACGTTGGTTTAGATTATTTAACGTTAAGTCGTGCCGCAGGAACTTTATCAGGTGGTGAGGCGCAGCGTATTCGTTTAGCGACGCAAATTGGTTCTCGTCTAACTGGCGTACTTTATATTCTTGATGAACCTTCAATTGGTTTACACCAGCGTGATAACGATCGTCTTATTCGTACATTGCAAGAAATGCGCGATTTAGGTAATACGTTAATTGTTGTTGAACATGATGAAGATACGATGATGGCTGCTGACTATTTACTTGATATAGGGCCTGGTGCAGGTATTCACGGTGGACAGGTCGTTTCAGCAGGGACGCCGGCTGAAGTGATGCAAGATGATAATTCATTAACAGGGAAGTATTTAAGCGGTAAAGAGTTTATTCCAGTTCCACTTGAAAGACGTAAAGGTGATGGACGTAAAGTAGAGATTGTCGGCGCAAAAGAGAATAACTTAAAGAATGCGAAAATGTCATTCCCACTTGGTACGTTTGTAGCGGTAACAGGGGTATCTGGTTCTGGTAAAAGTACGATGATTAATGAAATACTATATAAATCGCTAGCTCAAAAGTTATATAAAGCGAAAGCGAAGCCAGGTACTCATAAAGAGATTAAAGGTCTTGAACATTTAGATAAGGTAATTGATATTGATCAATCACCAATCGGTCGTACACCACGTTCTAATCCAGCGACGTATACAGGTGTATTCGATGATATTCGTGATGTGTTTGCACAAACGAATGAAGCGAAAGTGCGCGGATATCAAAAAGGACGTTTCAGCTTTAATGTAAAAGGTGGACGTTGTGAAGCGTGCCGTGGTGATGGAATTATTAAAATCGAAATGCACTTCTTACCAGACGTATACGTTCCGTGTGAAGTTTGTCATGGTAAACGTTACAACCGTGAAACGTTAGAAGTGAAATATAAAGATAAGAATATTTCTGAAGTGTTAGGGATGACAATTGAAGATGGAGTAGAGTTTTTCGCTAATATCCCAAAAATTAAGCGTAAACTTCAAACGCTTGTAGACGTTGGGCTTGGTTATATGAAATTAGGTCAACCAGCAACAACATTATCTGGTGGGGAAGCACAGCGTGTGAAATTAGCCTCTGAATTACACCGTCGTTCTACAGGACGTACGTTATACATTTTAGATGAACCAACGACTGGTTTACATGCGCATGATATTGCACGTCTTCTAGAAGTGCTGCAACGTCTTGTTGAGAGCGGTGAGACGGTACTTGTAATTGAACATAATTTAGATGTGATAAAAACAGCTGATTATATAGTTGACCTTGGACCAGAGGGTGGAGATAAAGGTGGACAAATCGTTGCTTCCGGAACGCCAGAGCAAGTAGTGAAAGAAGAGCGCTCGTACACAGGTAAATATTTAAAAGAGATTTTAAATCGTGATAAAGCAAGAATGAAAGAGAAAATAAAAGAAGTAGAATTATCGCAATAAGTTTATTGATGAAAACCGGGTGGAAATGACGCTCGGTTTTTATTGTATAGGGGGAGAAGATGAAGTTTTTAGAGGTGTTAAGGAAGAAAAATATGAAAGTAAGAGAGTTTCAAAGTTGGGGTGTATATTTTCGAAAGCGCTGGGAGGATCACTTTGCAAATCATTTAAGTGATGAAGAAAAAGAAGACATTTTTCTTTATGGAGATAAGTATGGATGTGGGTATCTTTGGCACATATTTAGTTATGAGAAAAAGAAGTGTTTAGAGAGTAAAGAAGCAAAGAACGCGTTTCATAATGAAGTGAAAAAGGATTGCTACATTTTCTACCAACACTGTGATGAGGTACTGTTAATAAAGGATGCGAGTTTGTTACATATGGATGATATATTGTGTGAGAGGGACGATATGTATAAGGGTGATATCTATATTGTAGATAAGGAGTTCACTTGGACTTTTGTAAAAACTCATGAACATAGATGGTGCGGCCCTTATTTTACTAAGAAATGTTAGTAGGTATACAAGCATGAAAGATAGAATAAGTTGATATAAGTATTCGTATCATACTTGCGTTTCTTATCTATTAGCGTATGATGAAATATATATGTTTAAAAGGATGTGTAACGAAATGAGATGGATTGTATCACTTCTTGTAAATAGCGTTGTGTTAATCGCTGTATCGGGACTTTTAAAAGGGATTGCACCAGATGCATTTTACGTAGCAAATATACAAACTGCAATTATTGCGAGTATTATATTGGCGGTTTTAAATGTGTTCGTAAAGCCATTTTTAATTTTAATTACGCTACCAATTACTGTTGTAACTTTCGGCTTCTTCTTAATTGTTATTAATGCGATTACGTTAAAAATAGCAGATTCATTATTAGGAGATGCTTTTAATATATCAGGATTTGGTGTAGCGATTGTTGCGGCAATTTGTATTTCAATTTTTAATATGATAATTGAAAAGGCAATTGTTGAGCCTCTATATGAAAAAAAGAGAAAGTGACAAAAAGAAAAACATTTCATTATTCGTATGAAATGTTTTTTTCTATTTATTAGAAACCGTATTTCTTGTTTTCAGAAAAAAATGGTACAATATCCGATAGAATGGAATTTTACATCAAACGAGACTGAACCCGCAGCGGAGTGGAGGTTTATACATATGCCGAAAGTAAGAACAAAAGATTTAATTGAACAATTTCAATTGGAGTTAATCAGTGGTGAAGAAGGTATTCATCGTCCAATTGATACAAGTGATTTATCACGACCTGGAATTGAAATGGCAGGATTTTTTACATACTATCCAGCAGATCGTGTGCAGCTTCTTGGTAAAACGGAGCTTACTTTCTTTGACACGTTAACGTCAGAGCAAAAACAAGAGAGAATGAAAGCGCTTTGTACTGAGGAGACGCCATGTATTATTGTAACTCGTAATCAAGATGTACCAGATGAGTTATTACAAGCATCACGTGAATCAGGTATGCCTTTATTACGTTCTTCTCAAACGACAACGAGATTATCAAGTCGTTTAACAAACTATTTAGAAGGTAAGTTAGCACCAACAACAGCTGTGCATGGTGTGTTAGTAGATATTTACGGCGTTGGTGTTTTAATTACAGGTCAAAGTGGTGTTGGTAAAAGTGAGACAGCTCTTGAGCTTGTAAAGCGTGGTCACCGTCTTGTTGCGGATGATAGTGTGGAAATTCGTCAAGAAGATGAAGACATGTTAGTCGGAAGTTCACCAGATTTAATCGAGCATTTATTAGAAATTCGTGGTCTAGGTATTATTAACGTTATGACGTTATTCGGTGCAGGGGCAGTACGAAATTATAAGCGTATTACACTTGTTATTAATCTTGAAATTTGGGATCAAAAGAAAAATTACGATCGCTTAGGTCTTGATGAAGAGAAGATGAAAATTATTGATACAGAGCTTACGAAGATTACACTTCCAGTTCGTCCTGGTCGAAACTTGGCTGTTATTATTGAAGTAGCAGCGATGAACTTCCGTTTAAAACGTATGGGAGTCAATGCAGCACAGCAGTTCTCTGAACGATTAATGAGTGCAATTGAGTTAGGAAATCAGGAGTAAACTTTGGAGAGGGAGGTCATATACATATGCTGTTAGCTTCTGTACCACAGCTTGACCGTGTAGCTATCCAACTTGGGCCGTTTCCTGTGTATTGGTACGGGATTATTATCGGTACAGGTGTGCTATTAGGTCTTTGGCTGGCAACTCGCGAGGGAGAAAGGCTAGGTATTCCAAAAGATACATTTGTTGACCTTGTATTAATTGCAGTACCGATCGCTATTCTTTTTGCGAGAATGTACTATGTTATTTTTGAATGGGAATATTACGCACAAAATCCGAGTCAAATTATTAATATTCGTCAAGGCGGTTTGGCGATTCATGGTGGTTTAATCGGAGCTGTTATTACCGGAATTCTTTTTGCGAAGCGACGCGGGGTTTCCTTCTGGAAGTTGGCTGATATTGCTGCACCAAGTATTTTACTAGGACAAGCAATTGGCCGATGGGGAAACTTTATGAACCAAGAGGCGCATGGTGATGAAGTAACGAGACAGTTTTTAGAAGGTCTTCATTTACCGGATTTCATTATTAATCAAATGTATATTGAGGGTGTGTACTATCATCCGACGTTTTTATATGAATCATTATGGAATTTTGCAGGCGTAATTTTACTACTTGCATTAAGAAAAGTGAATTTACGTCGCGGGGAGTTATTCTTCACATATTTAATTTGGTATTCAGTAGGACGCTTCTTCGTAGAAGGCTTACGTACAGATAGTTTAATGCTAGGACCACTTCGTATTGCACAAGTAATGTCAATTGGACTTGTTGTTATTTCTATTATTTTCATTATTGTGAGACGAAAAATGGGGCAAGCTGATAAAAGATATTTAGAAAATTAGAGACAAGTAGCATCTTATTATAAGATGCTGCTTCTTTCATATTCAGGAAGGCGAAAGGACTAAGGCGATGAGAATAAATACCGTGTTATTTGATTTAGATGGAACTTTAATTAATACAAATGAACTTATTATTTCTTCGTTTTTACATACTTTAAATACATATTATCCAAATCAATATAAGCGTGAAGATGTGTTGCCATTTATCGGTCCATCTTTGCATGATACTTTCAGCAAGATTGATGAAAGTAAGGTTGAAGAGATGATTACTAGCTATCGGAAATTTAACCATGATCATCATGATGAATTAGTAGAAGAATATGAAACTGTATATGAAACAGTTCGAGAGTTGAAGAAGCAAGGTTATAAAGTTGGTATTGTTACAACGAAAGCGAGACAAACCGTTGAGATGGGATTACAGTTGTCAAAGCTTGATGAATTTTTTGATGTTGTCGTGACAATTGATGATGTAGAGCATGTGAAACCACATCCGGAGCCACTTCAAAAAGCGCTTGAATTATTAGATGCAAAACCAGAAGAGGCATTGATGGTTGGGGATAATCATCATGATATTGTCGGTGGTCAAAATGCGGGGACGAAAACAGCTGCGGTTTCATGGACGTTGAAAGGTAGAGCGTATTTAGAGGCTTACAAGCCGGACTTTATGCTAGATAAAATGAGTGATTTGCTACCGATTTTGTCTAATATGAACCGTTCATAAAGGTCCAAGTAAGTTAGTAGAGGAGCGAGCTAAGTGCGACGGACAACGCGCTATCCTGTTTCAGGAGAAAATTCGTTATGGAATGTGTATAAAACAGTGTCTTTTTGGAAGGTAATGAAAAACTTTATTATTATCCAAATTGCGCGTTACACGCCATTTTTATCCGTAAAAAATTGGTTGTACCGCACTTTTTTACGGATGAAAGTAGGAAAGAAAACATCATTTGCGCTTATGGTAATGCCGGATATTATGTTCCCAGAAAAGATAACTGTGGGAGAGAATTCGATTATTGGCTATAACACAACGCTTTTAGCACATGAATATTTAATTCGTGAATATCGACTTGGCGAAATCGTCATTGGAAATGAAGTAATGATTGGAGCGAATGTAACAATATTACCAGGTGTGAAAATTGGAGACGGTGCGACTGTCTCAGCTGGCACACTTGTTCATAGAGATGTACCGAGCGGTGCTTTCGTAGGTGGAAATCCAATGCGTATTATTTATACGAAAGAGCAAATGACCGCAAGAGAAGGTTCATGGTGAAAATGTAACATTTCTCCTCTTTTTTTATGAATAAAAAGGAAATAATTGAGTATAATATACTGTTTTGTTTTTTACGGAATCGTTTATACTTATAGATAGAAGAATGTGTGAACGAAGAAAACAAAAAACTGGAGGATATATGGGGAAAAATCAAAGGATATATAAGGAGAACGGACAAGTTATCTCTTTTAATCAATTAGCGGACTTCTTTTATAAAAAAGGGATGAGAGCTTACAAAGGACAAAAATTGCAAGATGCAATTAAATATTTTCGAAGAGCGGCACAAAGTGAGAAGGAGCCGTTTATTTTATGTCAATTAGCATCAGTATTATCTGAGGCTGGTGAATATCAAGAATCGAATCAAATCTTCTTAAAGTTAGTTAGATCTAATCCAGAACTTGAACAGTGCTATTATTTTATTGCAAATAATTATGCATATATGGGGTTATTTCAACAGGCGAAGAAATATGCAGATCGTTATTTAGAAGTTGCAAAAGAGAAGGAATTCGTAGAAGATACATTAGAACTTCTTGAGATTATGGAAGAAGAAGCAATGGGTGCGGAAGAGATTGAAGATGAAGATGATTTAATTGTTATGCAGGAAGAAGCGAATCGCTATATTCGTAATGGACAATTGGAAGAAGCAATTGCTACATTAGAAATTGTTACGAAAGATTATCCGGAATTTTGGTCAGGTCATAATAATTTAGCCATTGCACATTTTCAATCTGGTAATGTAGACAAAGCACTGAAGTTAACAGAAATGATTTTAGAGAAAAATCCTGGCAATATACATGCGCTTTGTAATACGCTTATTTTTCTATATTCAATTGGAGAGCATAAACAAGTAGAGGCATTAGCGGGACAGCTAGTTTCGGTATATCCGATTTCATTTGAACATCGTTTGAAACTGGGAACTACACTCGCAACAATTGGTTATTTCGAGCATGCATATAAGTGGTTCAAACTATTAAAGCGTCAAGGATATGAGGGAGACGTTAGTTTTTATTATTGGTTTGCATATTCTGCGTATATGGTGAAAGACCAGCAACTAGCTGAAAAAATGTGGCAATATGTCGTGGAATTACATCCTGATAAAAAGGGAAAAGAACCGTGGAATGCGCTGAATTTAGCAGATGAAGGGCAAAATGTGTTATTTGAAGAATTACGAAAATCATTTCAGCAAAGTGCGACGCTAGAAGAACAAATGCTAGCTTTATATTTAATGAATGAATTGTCAACGCCGGAGAAGGTTGGATTCTTCTTTGATATAACGCAAGCGAAGAACGGTGTTCCCATCGTATCGCAACTTGCAAAGTACTTCTTTTTACTTAATAGTCATAAGAGTATTCCAGCTGATTTACAGCAATTTGAGCAGTGCGCGAGAATTGCGGATGCATTATACAATTATACGAAAAAAGATGATGAATTAATTGAAGAGTGTTTACACTTTTGGTTTTGTACGTTCATACGTTTATATACATCTGGAGACATATTTACAAATGTGTACGGCTGGTCAGCTGCGATTGAATACATTGTACGCGGCGAACAAGGAAATAAAATGACACAGTCGGAGCTTGGAGATGTATATAATGTATCTGTAGCGACTGTCCGAAAGTATGTGCAAGCTGTTAAGCGTACGCACACATAAGATAAGCAAATCATTGGGAAAAAAATGATGCTAACAGTATAATGAGGGTAACTTAATTGTGTAGGAATGGATAGGAGTGAATAGTGTGTCAGAAGAAAAAATTTATGATGTCGTTATTATTGGTGCAGGACCAGCTGGTATGACAGCTGCAGTATATACATCTCGTGCAAATTTAAGCACATTAATGCTTGAGCGTGGTATTCCAGGTGGCCAAATGGCAAACACGGAAGAAGTAGAAAACTACCCAGGTTATGAGTCTATTTTAGGACCAGATTTATCAAATAAAATGTTTGAGCATGCGAAGAAATTTGGTGCTGAATATGCATACGGTGATGTGAAAGAAGTCATCGATGGTAAAGAATACAAAACAATTATTGCTGGTAAAAAAGAATATAAAGCACGTGCAATTATCGTTGCAAGCGGTGCAGAGTATAAAAAAATTGGTGTACCGGGTGAAACAGAACTTGGCGGCCGCGGTGTATCATATTGTGCAGTATGTGACGGAGCATTCTTTAAAGGAAAAGAGCTTATCGTAATTGGTGGCGGAGATTCTGCTGTTGAAGAGGGTGTGTTCTTAACACGCTTCGCATCAAAAGTAACGATCGTTCACCGTCGTGACACGCTTCGTGCACAGAAAATTTTACAAGACCGTGCTTTCCAAAACGAAAAAGTAGATTTCATTTGGAATCACACTATAAAAGAAATCAACGAAGCAAGTGGTAAAGTAGGAAGTGTAACACTTGTGGACGTAAATAGTGGAGAAGAGAAAGAAGTCAAAACTGACGGCGTATTTGTATACATCGGTATGTTACCTTTATCAAAACCATTTGTTGAACTAGGTATTACAAATGAAAATGGTTACCTTGAAACGAACGAGCGTATGGAAACGAAAATCCCTGGTATTTTCGCAGCTGGTGATGTTCGTGAAAAAATGCTTCGTCAAATTGTAACTGCAACAGGTGACGGTAGTATTGCAGCGCAAAGTGCACAACATTACGTAGAAGAATTATTAGAGGAATTAAAAACTGTATCAGAAAAATAAGGGATAATATACCTTGTGAGAAGAAAGCTACCGACAGGAGCTTTCTTCTTTTTTTATGTGAAAATGTCAAAGTTTTGTCAAAAAATATAAGGATTATAAGCTTTCTTATTGATATACTGGACTTTACGGAAAAAATCACTATAAGAAATGAGGAATTTATTCAGCATGGAATGGCGTAATATATATCGTGGATTTTGTATGGGCGTTAGTGATTTAATTCCTGGTGTGAGCGGCGGTACAATCGCTGTTGTGTTAGGGATTTATGAACAATTGCTTGCGGCAATTAGTGGATTCTTTAGTCGTGAATGGAAAAAACATTTAGGATTTTTAATTCCCCTTGCAGCTGGTGTGGCAGCGGCATTTTTAACGTTAAGTCACGTTATTAAATATTTACTTGCAAATCATTATGAACCGACTCAATTTTTCTTCCTCGGTTTAATTATTAGTATATTACCGATGTTAATGAGGGAAGCTGATGCAAAGTCGTCGTTTAAAGGTAAGCACATCGTTTTATTAATAGTTGCAGCAATTCTTGTTGCGATTACAGCTTTCTTTAAACCAGATAAGGCAGCAGATCCAATTACGACTTTAACAATTTTAAATGCAATTGGTTTATTTTTCGCAGGATGGATGGCTAGTATGGCAATGCTGCTTCCTGGGATTAGTGGATCGTTTATTTTATTAATTATTGGTGTGTATCCAACAGCAATTAACGCTTTAACTACACTTAACTTACCTTTAATCGTGGTTATCGGTGCTGGTGTTATGGTTGGATTTGTTGTAAGTAGTAAAGGCATTAGTTTTTTATTAGATCGTTATAAAAGTATGACATTTGCGGCAATTATTGGACTTGTAATCGGTTCGATTGTGATTGTATTCCCTGGGATTCCGACTGGTGGATTTTCAATTATAAGTTCAATCATTACCTTTATTTTAGGATTTGCGATTGTTACTTATTTCGGTAAGAAATAAGGGCTTTAATCCCCTTGGCGATAAAAATCGTTAAGGGGATTTTTCATGCTATTCATTAAAAGTCTAAGCATTTACATTGCTTGTTATAGAAAGCTTTTTTAAAATTGCTGAGTAGCATATGCTTAGCGAAAGAGGACTGGCTCCTTCGTTGTAGCAAACTGTTTTTGATAGTATAATGAAAGAAGTATGCAGTGAGGAATTTTACTGCAAGTAGCTGAGGTGAAGAAACATGCAAAGAGTGACAAACTGTGTGTTAATTAGAGATAATGAAGTACTCTTACTCCAAAAACCTCGCCGGAATTGGTGGGTTGCACCAGGCGGGAAAATGGAGCGTGGTGAGACTGTAAGAGATTCCGTTGTTCGCGAATATCGCGAAGAAACAGGTATTTATTTGAAAAACCCAGCGTTAAAGGGGGTCTTCACCTTTGTCATCCAAGAAGGTGATAAAGTTGTTTCTGAATGGATGATGTTCTCCTTTTTAGCGACAGATTTTGCAGGAGAAAACAAACTAGAGAGCGAAGAAGGCATCATTGGTTGGCATACATTTGATAAAATTGATGATTTAGCAATGGCGCCAGGAGATTATCACATTATTGATTATTTAATTAAAGGAAATGGCATAATCTACGGTACATTTGTATATACCCCAGATTTTGAGTTGCTTTCATATCGATTAGATCCGAGTTAAACCGTCAAGGAGAGGATACGATGACAGAGAATAATGATATAAAAATGGTAATTATTACAGGGATGTCTGGAGCTGGAAAAACAGTAGCTTTACAAAGTTTTGAAGATTTAGGATATTTTTGTGTAGATAATTTACCACCGATGTTATTGCCAAAGTTTATTGAGCTTATGGCGGATTCAAAAGGGAAAATGAATAAAGTGGCACTTGGTATTGATTTACGTGGCCGAGAGTTTTTCGAACATTTATGGGGAGCACTTGATGATTTATCAGAACGTACATGGATTATTCCTCATATTTTATTTTTAGATGCGAAAGATAGTACGCTTGTAACTCGTTATAAAGAAACGAGACGTTCGCATCCACTTGCACCAACTGGTTTGCCGTTAAAGGGAATCGAAGCAGAGCGCAATTTATTAACAGATATGAAGGCACGAGCGAATATTGTGCTTGATACATCGGATTTAAAACCGAAAGAATTACGTGAAAAAATTGTTCACTTGTTCTCAACAGAAACTGAGCAAGCATTTCGTGTAAATGTTATGTCATTTGGATTTAAGTACGGTATTCCAATTGATGCAGATTTAGTATTTGATGTTCGTTTTTTACCAAATCCATATTACATTCCACACATGAAGCCATTAACAGGACTAGATGAAGAAGTTTCTTCGTATGTACTGAAATTTAATGAGACACATAAGTTTTTAGAGAAGTTGACGGATCTGATTACTTTCATGCTGCCTCATTATAAAAGAGAAGGCAAAAGTCAACTTGTAATTGCAATTGGATGTACAGGTGGACAGCATCGTTCTGTTACGCTTACAGAATACCTTGGGAAACATTTGAAACCAGAGTATAGTGTTCATGTATCTCATCGTGATGTGGAGAAGAGAAAGGGCCATTAAGGGATGAAAAAAGAGAGAAAACCTAAAATTGTCATCATGGGAGGCGGAACTGGACTCTCAGTTTTATTAAGAGGATTAAAGCAATATCCTGTTGATATTACAGCAGTTGTTACAATCGCTGATGATGGTGGCAGTTCGGGTCGATTACGTGATGAGCTAGAAATTCCACCTCCAGGTGACATCCGTAACGTACTTGTTGCGTTATCGGATGTAGAGCCACTGGTGGAAGCTTTATTTCAGCACCGTTTCACAACAGGAGACGGACTGAAAGGTCATGCGTTAGGAAATCTATTATTGGCAGGTATGACCTCGATTACAGGAGACTTTTTCCATGCAATTACAGAAACAAGTAAAGTATTAAATGTCAGAGGACGTGTATTACCAGCAGCGAATCAAAGTGCGGTACTTCATGCGGAACTTGAAGATGGGGAAATTGTAACAGGTGAATCAAAGATTCCTTATTACGGAAAGAAGATTAATCGTGTCTTTTTAACTCCAGAAGATGTAGAGCCATTGCATGAAACGTTGGCTGAGATTAAACGAGCTGATTTACTTGTTTTCGGTCCTGGCAGTTTGTATACGAGTATATTGCCCAATTTAGTTGTTAACAAAATTGGAGACGCTGTTCTTGCTGCAAAGGCGAAGAAGGTATATGTATGTAACGTTATGACACAAGCGGGTGAAACGATGGGATATACTGCTTTTGATCATGTGCAGGCGTTACACGATCATTTAGGGCAACCATTTATCAATACTGCAATTGTAAATAACCGTGAGATTCCTTGTGAATTACGTAAGTTATATGATGAAGAAATGTCTACACCAGTTGTAGTGGATGAAGAACGTTTTGTTGAAAATAATATTGATGTTATTCAAGAGGGATTAGCGAAGTATGATGATCATGTTGTAAGGCATGATACGTTAAAGTTAGCTTCCATTTTATATTCATTGTTATAAATATGCGTTGCCTCGTTTGAGGTAGCGCTCCTCATTCATATAGGACAAGAATTTTGTTCCATAATAATCGTATAAGGAGGTGTTGACTGTGTCATTTGCATCAGAAACAAAGAAAGAGTTGACGAATCTTGAGATGAAGGAATGCTGTGAGAAAGCAGAATTATCAGCGTTACTTCGAATGAACGGGTCGCTTTCTTTTTCAAACCGTCGTCTATCTATCGATATTCAAACGGAAAATGCGGCAATTGCAAGAAGGATTTATACGCTTTTGAAAAAAGGATATGACGTGACGGTAGAATTACTTGTTCGTAAAAAAATGCGATTGAAGAAAAATAATGTATATATTGTGCGGCTTGTTGAGAAGTCTCGCGAAATATTAGCTGATCTTCATATTGTTCGAGATGACTTTTCATTTATTCGAAATATATCACAAGAATTGATTGAGAAGAAGTGTTGTAAACGATCGTATTTACGCGGAGCATTTTTAGCAGGTGGTTCAGTAAATAACCCAGAAACATCATCTTATCATTTAGAAATCTTTTCGTTATATAAGGAACATAATGATGCTATATGTGAACTGATGAACGGATTTGATTTAAATAGTAAGACGCTGGAGAGAAGAAAAGGGTACATTACGTATTTGAAAGAAGCAGAAAAAATTACAGAGTTTTTAAATATTATAGGTGCTCATAATGCACTTTTAAGATTTGAAGATATTCGAATCGTACGTGATATGCGTAATTCTGTAAATCGTTTAGTGAACTGCGAAACAGCTAATTTAAATAAAACAATTGGTGCAGCACTAAGGCAGATTGAAAATATTCGTTACATTGATGAGACAGTTGGTCTTGATATATTGCCGGATAAACTACAAGAGATTGCACAATTACGAAGAGATTATCAAGATGTAACATTGAAAGAGTTAGGTGAGATGGTATCCGGGGGGAAGATTAGTAAGTCGGGTATTAATCATCGTTTGCGTAAAATCGATGAAATTGCAGAGAAATTACGCGCGGGGGAAACGGTAGCAAAAAAATAAGAGGTTAAAGGGGAAATGGAGCTGTGGTTCAAAAACGAGTTCAGGTTTCATTAAAAAACGGTTTACAAGCACGTCCGGCTGCGTTGTTTGTACAAGAGGCAAATCGCTTTCATGCAGATATCTTCATCGAGAAAGATGGAAAGACAGTAAATGCAAAGAGCATAATGGGGATTATGAGCTTAGCAATTGGAACTGGAAGCATGATAACAATTACAACAGAAGGTTCAGATGCAGAAGAGGCTTTAGAAGCATTAGCTGCATATGTACAATAAAAAGCTATCGCGTATATGCGATAGCTTTTTTGTTGTCTGTGCGAATTAGCGAGGAGGGGTATTTAAGGGGTACGTGCTTGTCGAGAATTGTCGGTAAGTCGATAAGTTATGTCGAAACGTCGATATATTAAAATAATCGCCGATATAATCGGAGTTGCGGTCGATATATTTGAAAAATCGCTGATATATTTAGAGAGATACTGGATGGGGTATGTGAGCGGGGAACAATATATAAAAGAAGCGCCCAATTATAGGGCGCTTCCACTTTTAGTTGTATCCAGCTCCAGCGACCTGCGATTCTAAACGAGCCGCTTTCGCTTTTAGTTATTAACGATTTGTAAAGATTTTATCGATTAAACCGTATTCTAAAGCTTTTTCTGCTGTCATGAAGTTGTCGCGGTCTGTGTCGCGTTGTAGTACTTCAAGTGGTTGACCAGTGCGGTCAGCAAGAATTTGGTTTAGTTTTTCACGTAAGAATAGGATACGTTTTGCAGCGATTTCGATTTCAGTCGCTTGACCTTGTGCTCCGCCAAGTGGTTGGTGAATCATTACTTCACTGTTTGGAAGTGCATAACGTTTTCCTTTTTCACCTGCTGCAAGTAAGAATGCACCCATAGATGCTGCCATACCGATACAGATTGTTGATACTTGTGGTTTAATAAACTGCATTGTATCATAGA
The DNA here is from genome assembly GCF_051776705.1 of Bacillus cereus group sp. BceL291. Classification (NCBI taxonomy): domain Bacteria; kingdom Bacillati; phylum Bacillota; class Bacilli; order Caryophanales; family Bacillaceae; genus Bacillus; species Bacillus cereus group sp. BceL291. The sequence goes on from NZ_JBPWAP010000005.1 coordinate 107,924, forward strand.
TTGCCATACCTGCTGTGATAGAACCACCAGGGCTGTTGATGTAGATGTGAATATCTTTTTCTGGATCTTGAGATTCCAAGAATAAAAGCTGGGAAACGATTGAGTTAGCTACGTTGTCATCAATTGCACTACCAAGCATAATGATGCGGTCTTTTAATAGTCGAGAGTAAATATCGTAAGCGCGTTCTCCACGATTTGTTTGTTCAATTACTGTAGGAATTAAATTCATCTGTTATTTCCTCCTTATAAAGCTTTCTTAGTCTTATAATACAATTATGGTCAATAAAGGTCAAACGAAACCACTTTAAATCAAAAAAATATGTAGTTGTACCATGAAATATTCGCTATGTTTTCGAAATTCCCTGCTTATGTATCTTCAACATCATAACCGAATTACATAAATTTAAACGTTATGAAAACTGGAGAAAAAAGAAAAGAACGCCTTTTAACTGAAGCGTTCTTTCGATAATTAGTCTTTTAAAAGATAGGTTACTTTATTTAAAATCTTTTCGATTTGTTTCGCGTTTTTACTATACATTTCACTTGCTGATTTCGACTTTGTTTCTAAGGAAAATAGTTCAAGATCAGCATGACATTTTTTTAAAGATGCTAATAATAAAGGTTTGTTTTGAGGAGAAGGCATTTGGAGTTTGTCATTGTAAATGTCGATAGTAAGTTGTCCGTATGAATCCACTTGACCGAGGAAGACATTTTCAATAACAACACCGAGTTTTTCTAATTCTGAATGTAGCCAAGCGCGGTTATGTCCGCTTGCTGAAAGAGGTTCATCTAGTACATTTCCATCCATAATAACAGTTTGTGGTTCTTTCTCGTTTGGTACTTTTAAACCGATGTCTTTTGCTGTAAGTGGCTGGGAATCTTTCTTTAATAATACATTTAATTCTCCGCTCGGTTCTAAGACAGCAAATTCGACTTCAGCTACGCTGAACGCACTTTTTCCACGGAGAAGTTCCAGTAATTCGTCACTCGTATATTTTTCTTTCTTTAAGTTATCTTCGAGTATCTTTCCGTCTTTTATTAATACGGTAGATTTCCCTTCAAAGAAGTCCCGAGCTGTTTTGTTCTTTAAAGAGAGGATTCCTGTTAAAAAAGGTACCACAGCGAAAATGAGTATCGCAAAGACGCCGTGAAAAAATTTTGAATCGAGCCCTGTAGATACTTGGGCAGCGATGTCACCAATCGTCATTCCGGCTATGTATTCAAAAAAGGAAAGCTGAGAGATTTGTCTTTTCCCTAACCATTTCGTAATAGCGAATAAAATAATTAATATGAATACAGAGCGAAGAATGACAAGTGTCCATTCCGGCAGGTGAGACATAGTCGTTTCCTCCAGTCTACTTAAAACCCTTTATATTGAGGTTCTTCACGTTCTAATACTGAAATTCTATCCTTTAAATCAGCGATGACGCTGTCCATTTCTAACATACATTCATGAAATACGCGTTTTGATTCTTCGTCTTGTGAATTTAATGAAAGGGAGCTTAAACTTGCTTGAGCGCCCCTTACACTAGCAAGGCAAGTTTTTACGCTAGCGATAACAGTCATATAAACACCTCTTATCCTTTCGGTTTGAATAACAATGCTCCAATGAAGCCGAAAATAATAGCCGCTGATACACCGGCGCTCGTTACTTTAAACATGCCGGTAATAACGCCAACGATGCCATGTTTTGCAGCTTCTTCCATTGCGCCATGAACGAGGGCATTACCAAAGCTTGTAATAGGTACAGTTGCCCCGGCTCCAGCGAAATCAATTAATGGCTCATACAAATTAAATCCATCTAATATAGCTCCAGCAACAACGAGTGTTGCCATTGTATGAGCAGGTGTTAGTTTGCCGACATCAAACATAAGTTGGCCGATTACACATATGAGTCCGCCAATGACGAAAGCCCAGAAAAAAATCATTGCGTTGCACCTCCAAATTCAATCGAAACGGCGTGAGCGATACACGGAATCGTTTCTTCTTGTTGGAATGTAAGTGGAGATAGTAAAGCACCTGTCGCAACGACAAGTATTTTTTTGAACTCTCCTCTTTTCATTCGGTTTAATAAATGACCGTACACGACTGTTGCAGAACATCCAGGTCCGCTAGCACCAGCTATGACAGGTTGTCCTTCTCTATAAATGATAATTCCGCAATCTTGAAATTGTTCGCTCGTTACTTTCGTTCCGTGTTTATGTAGTAAGTCATAAGCAATTTCGCGTCCTACATGTCCGAGATCGCCTGTTACGATTAAATCGTAGTAAGAGGCATCAATTTGACGTTCACGTAAATGGGCTTCAATTGTATCAACTGCAGCTGGAGCCATTGCGCCTCCCATATTAAACGGATCCGTTAATCCCATATCAACCACTCGGCCGATTGTTGCAGAGGTTACTCTTGGACCGTGTCCAGTATCGCTTAAAATAGCGGCTCCTGCTCCGGTTACTGTCCACTGTGCAGTAGGCGGCTTTTGTCCACCGTATTCGGTAGGGTAGCGGAATTGTTTTTCTACAGCTGTATTATGGCTTGAAGCTCCAGTTAATAAATATTTTGCACCTTTTGCATTTACGATACTTGCCCCAAGTGCTAAACCTTCCATAGAAGTAGAGCAAGCCCCGAATAATCCGAGATAAGGAGTCCCAAGTGTGCGGCAAGCAAAGCTTGTTGGAGTAATTTGATTAATTAAATCTCCTGCGAGTACGAATTGAATATCATCTTTACGAAGTTCTGCTTTTTCAGTAGCGCGACTACAAGCTTCTTCGAATAAAATCTTATGTGCTTTTTCATAGGAATCTTGTCCGAGCCATAAATCTTCATGAAGGATATCGAAGTCTTCTGGGATGTTCCCCTTTGCTTCAAATGGTCCACCGACAACCCCTGTTGAAATAATGACTGGTTTGTTTTCAAATACCCACGTTCGGTGTCCTTGTAACATTTATAGCCCTCCCCATTGAACGAGAATAGTTTTAATAAGTGCGATGACGAAAGCGGAAAATACACCAAATAAAATAACAGAACCAGCTAGTTTAAACATATTACCGCCGACACCAAGTACAAAACCTTCCGTTCGGTGTTCAATACACGCGGAGATAACAGAGTTACCAAATCCAGTGACAGGTACAGCTGTTCCAGCACCTGCAAACTGACCGAGACGATCGTATACACCGAATCCGGTTAGCAACATTGAGATAAAAATGAGAGTTGCGACTGTTGGATTTCCTGCTGAGCGTTCGGTAAAATCGAAATACGTAATATAAAAAGTTGATATCAGTTGCCCGATTAGGCAGATAAAACCACCAACGAAAAAGGCCTTTAAACAATTTTTTAGAACAGGGCGTTTCGGTTCGCGTTCTTGCTCAAATTTTTTGTATTCCTGTTGTACAGGGGTTAAGTTTTTATCTTTACTTGACATTGCAATCCTTCCTTTTCTATTCGAAAGCGTTAAGTGTTAGATTCCATTTCTGATCCGATTAGCTTTAACTGTTTTTTGATCTCATCTTTAGATACTTCTTTTTTCTTAATTTTGTTTGCAAGCTTTTCGAGTAACATAAAGATTTTTTTATCTGTACTAACACGAACATCGAAAGTAGGATATTCATCACTTAGTTGCTTTTGAAGTTTCTTGCGCAAAGGTTTTAATCCAAACCTTTCATGATGCTCAGGTATAACCGCTATGTAGAGATCTAAATTTGAATTCACTGCTGCGCTTTTTATAATTTCATCCATAGCGAGGGCCTTTTTCTTAGCTCCTTGCGATATAGATTGATTAAAGGATTCTGTACTCATCTTTGTTAATTTTGGACCCTTTTCTTTTTCTGTTCGTTTTGTTTCTTCTTTCTTTACCTTTTTATCTAATGGGCTATGATCACAACCGGTAAAAGAACTAAATAGAAGTATAAATAACGCGGTTATAAGTCCAATCTTTCGCATAATCATCATTCCATTTCTATTGCAATATGTAATGTGATAGAAAAAGGATGACTGCATATCATCCTTTTTCTATTTCACAGCAAGACTGATTCGTTATTGCTGTGAGTATTGTGGTTCTTCTTGTTGGACTTCTTCAACACGTGGGTTTAAAGAATCGATAATCGTTTGTGTTTGCTGCGCAGCTGTTTGGAAAAGTTGCTTAGCTTGTTGGTTATCCGTATCAAGAGCGAATCCCTCTAAGCTAGCTTGTGCACTTTTTAATCCAGAAACAGTCTGCTTTAATTTTGTAATTACAGTCATTGAATGAAGCCCCCTTTGGAATATCAATTCAAAGATTATAATTTGTGAGTTGGGGAGAATTTATGATTGGAAAATTTAGGGGTGGAATGGATTTTATATGCTTTTAGCTAAGATGCATAAGGTATTACGGGGATATTTTTATTGATTTAGATGGATTTTATTGCTATTATTATGAGAAGAAAATGAAGTGTTTTCTATAATCATGCGCCCATAGCTCAGTCGGATAGAGCGGTGGTTTCCGGTACCACGTCTGCCGGGGGTTCGAATCCCTCTGGGCGCGTCAAAAAGTCCTAACTTACGTTTTGTAGGTTAGGACTTTTTTTATTTACCTCTTGTTATATCTGATAATAAGATTTACTATTAGTACTTGATAATAATTTTTAATTTTATTATTTTCTTTCAATATTATTCAAATTTCGGTTGTAAGTTGTAAATCTCATTAATACATATAAATTAATAATATTTTGGAATGGGTGTCTGCGTGAGGATTCTCCTTTTACCAAACTTATTGTACAATAGAAACAAGGGGGAGATTAGTTTGAAGGCAAGTCTTTTACAAGAACAAAGCTTACGTTTGGCAATGACACAAGAGTTAAGGCAAGCGATTACAATGCTCCAGTATAATGTACAAGAATTATCGGAGTTTTTGTATGAGCAATCGTTAGAGAATCCCCTTATTGAGTTAGGTGGTTTTGAGAGGGAGAAGAAAAAGAGCTCTAACAACAGTAAAAGTACCAGCAAACAAGTCGAGAATCAGATGGAGATCTACAGTGTGGATTCTACAACGATTCAGCAACATTTATTAAATCAAATACAGTATTATAAAATAGATGAAGAAGAGCGAAAAGTAGCTTCTTTCATTATTATGAACATGGATGGAAATGGATATTTACAAGAAACGAATGAAGAGTTAGCAGAGCTCCTTTCTGCACATATTCATGTAGTCGACCGTTCTGTAGAGCTTGTCCAATCACTGGAGCCAGCAGGGGTAGGGGCGCGTAATATTCAGGAATGTTTAACCTTACAATTGAAGCGCTTACAAAGACGTAATGGATTAGCAGAAGAGGTTGTAGAAGATTATTTCGCTTATTTTGTGAAGAAAGATTGGCGAAAGCTCATTCAAGTGTTGAAGTGTAGTAATGAGGAATTGCAGATTGCGGTAAATTGTATAACGTCATTACAACCAAAACCAGGTCTTGCGTTTTCTTCAGATAAACCACTTTACATTGTACCTGATATGGCGGTGAAAAAAGATGGCGATCGCCTCGTTTTACAAATGAATGAGAGAAATATGCCGAGAATTGAAATTCATTCTGAATATAGTGCGCTTCTTAATAATAGTGAAAGTGAAGTAGCATCTTACGTATCAGAAAAGTATCAGCATGTGCAGTGGATTATGCGCAGTTTGAAGCAGAGAAAACAGACATTGCTGCAAGTAATGACTATTATTATGGAAAAACAACGTGATTTCTTCTGGAAAGGTCCAGAGTATTTAAGACCTCTCGCTTTAAAAGAGGTAGCGGAAGAGTTAAGTGTGCATGAATCGACAATTAGTCGTGCGACGCGAAATAAATATGTGCAAACACCACACGGTTTATTTGAGATGAAATCGTTCTTTAGCAATGCCGTTTCGACGACTGAAGATGAAGCAGTTTCTACAAAACGTGTAAAACAATTTATTCAAACGCTAATTGGGGCAGAGGATAAGAAAAAGCCACTTTCAGATCAAAAGATTTCAAAATTATTAGAAGAAGAGCATGAAATTGTTATTTCTCGAAGAACAGTGGCGAAGTATAGAGAACAAATGCATATCCCAGCTTCGTCATTACGAAAAACGATCGGATAGGTGAAGAAGATGAAAGTTGTACTGTATACTAAAAAAGATTGTGGCCTTTGCGTGAAGGCGAAACAAGTTTTACAGGAAGTACAATGTGAATATTCTTTTCAAATCGAGGAAATAGATATATATGAAGATAATGACCTTTTAGAAAAATATCACTTAATGATTCCGGTTGTAGAAATGGACGGAAAACAAGTAGAATATGGTAACATTCACAAAGGTGTCATAATAAACTATATAAAGAATGCAGTTAAGAGTTGAATAAGTTTCTATCTCCTGTTACAATAATACACGTAGCAGGGATTATTTTTTTAACCTATGTGGGACACAAAATGTCACTACGGGACGTAAAGTGACCACGAGGGAAAATGAACCGATGTAGTGAGGAGAAAAGATATGCGCTCATGGATTCAGAACACAAAAAAATTATTACCCGATCTGCTACCTGTTATGCAAACGAGAATGCAAATTCTTCAATACATTAGGCTCATGCAGCCGATTGGAAGAAGAAACTTATCAGCAAGTCTCGGTATGACAGAACGAGTATTGCGAAGTGAAGTTCAAGTTTTGAAAGAACAAAACTTAGTTCACGTCGCTTCTTCTGGAATGACTTTGACAGAAGAAGGAACAGCTTTAGTTCTTGCTTTGGAAGACTTTATGAAAGAAATTTCCGGGTTAAAGGTTTTAGAAAAGCAACTTAAGGAAACATTAGACTTGGATGAAGTTTTCGTTGTCCCTGGTGATAGTGATGAATCACCTTGGGTCAAACTGGAGATGGGCCGTGCTTGTGTGACTTGTATAAAAGACCGTCTGACAGCGAATAATATCGTTGCTGTGGCTGGAGGAACTACGCTAGCTGCTGCTGCGGACATGATGCAACTTGATTGCAAAGATTTACATATGCTGTTTGTCCCAGCACGTGGTGGAATTGGAGAAGGTGTGGAATTAGAAGCCAATACCATTTGTGCCAAGATGGCGCAAAATACGATGAGTAATTATCGCTTATTGTATGTTCCAGACCATGTTAGTAGCGAAGCATATGCGTCTATTGTGACAGAGCCTTCCGTGAAAGAAGTTCTTGAGTTGATTCGATCTTCCAATATCGTCATTCATGGAATAGGTGATGCGTTAACAATGGCACGTCGCAGAAGTACTTCAGAAGCAGATTGGTTAAAGATTCAGGCAAGCGAAGCAGTTGGCGAAGCTTTCGGTTACTACTTTAATGAAGAAGGAAATGTTGTTCATAAAGTAAGAACAGTTGGTATGCAATTAGAGGACCTACAAAATGTATCTCATGTTGTTGCAGTCGCTGGAGGTTCTTCAAAGGCAAAAGCAATACAGGCTGTAATTAAACAAGGGCACACTTCAATTCTAATTACAGATGAAGGTGCAGCAAAACAGTTAACAAAGGGTTTTACCCTTTAATATAATCCCCCAAGGAGGAAATTCAAATGACTAAAATTGGTATTAATGGATTTGGACGTATCGGACGTAACGTATTCCGCGCAGCTCTTAACAACTCTGAGGTAGAAGTAGTAGCAATCAACGACTTAACAGATGCTAAAACATTAGCTCACCTTTTAAAATATGACACAGTTCACGGAACTTTAAATGCAGAAGTATCTGCTAACGAAAACAGCATCGTTGTTAACGGTAAAGAAATTAAAGTTATCGCTGAGCGTGACCCAGCTCAATTACCATGGAGCGACTACGGAGTAGAAGTAGTAGTAGAATCTACTGGCCGTTTCACTAAAAAATCAGATGCTGAGAAACACTTAGGTGGATCAGTTAAGAAAGTTATCATCTCAGCTCCAGCTTCTGACGAAGATATCACTGTAGTTATGGGTGTTAACCACGAACAATACGATGCAGCTAACCACAACGTAGTATCTAACGCTTCTTGTACTACAAACTGTCTAGCTCCATTCGCTAAAGTATTAAACGAAAAATTCGGCGTAAAACGCGGAATGATGACAACAATTCACTCTTACACTAACGACCAACAAATCTTAGACTTACCACACAAAGATTTACGTCGTGCTCGTGCAGCAGCTGAAAACATGATCCCAACATCTACTGGTGCAGCTAAAGCTGTAGCATTAGTATTACCAGAACTTAAAGGTAAATTAAACGGTGGCGCTGTACGTGTTCCAACTGCTAACGTTTCTCTAGTTGACTTAGTTGTTGAACTTGACAAAGAAGTAACAGTTGAAGAAGTAAATGCAGCATTCAAAGCAGCAGCTGAAGGCGAATTAAAAGGTATCCTTGGATACAGCGAAGAGCCATTAGTATCTATCGACTATAACGGATGTACAGCTTCTTCTACAATCGATGCATTATCTACAATGGTAATGGAAGGTAACATGGTTAAAGTACTTTCTTGGTACGATAACGAAACTGGTTACTCTAACCGCGTAGTAGACCTAGCAGCTTACATGACTTCAAAAGGTCTTTAATTCTTAATTATATAAGTTATCAATGACAAAACGAGGGAGAGGGTTTGTTCCCTCTCTCTCTTCTTTCGTTTTAAAAGCAAATGTGTTAAGCTTTTGAGTGGGTTTTGTCAATCCTAACTAGTAGTCGGAGGGAAATCCAATGAACAAAAAATCAATTCGTGACGTAGATTTAAAAGGTAAGCGTGTATTTTGCCGCGTTGATTTCAACGTACCTATGAAAGAAGGCAAAATTACAGATGAAACTCGTATCCGTGCAGCTCTTCCTACAATTCAATATTTAGTAGAGCAAGGTGCGAAAGTTATTTTAGCAAGTCACTTAGGCCGTCCAAAAGGTCAAGTAGTAGAAGAAATGCGTTTAACTCCAGTAGCAGCACGTTTAGGCGAGCTTCTTGGTAAAGACGTTAAAAAAGCGGACGAAGCATTCGGACCAGTTGCACAAGAAATGGTTGCAGCAATGAACGAAGGCGACGTATTAGTTCTTGAAAACGTACGTTTCTATGCGGGCGAAGAAAAGAACGATGCAGAACTTGCGAAAGAATTTGCAGCACTTGCTGACATCTTCGTAAACGATGCATTCGGTGCAGCTCACCGTGCTCACGCTTCTACAGCAGGTATCGCAGACTACCTACCAGCAGTATCTGGTCTATTAATGGAAAAAGAGTTAGATGTACTTGGTAAAGCACTTTCTAACCCAGAACGTCCATTTACAGCTATCATCGGTGGTGCGAAAGTAAAAGATAAAATCGGTGTAATTCGTCATCTATTAGACAAAGTAGATAACTTAATCATCGGTGGTGGACTTGCTTACACATTCGTTAAAGCTTTAGGTCATGAAATTGGTCTATCTCTATGTGAAGACGACAAGATCGAACTAGCTAAAGAATTTATGCAACTTGCAAAAGAAAAAGGCGTAAACTTCTACATGCCAGTTGATGTTGTAATCACTGAGGAATTCTCTGAAACTGCAACAACTAAAATCGTTGGTATCGACTCTATCCCTTCTAACTGGGAAGGCGTGGACATCGGTCCTAAAACACGTGAAATTTATGCAGATGTAATTAAAAATTCTAAGCTTGTTGTATGGAATGGACCAATGGGTGTATTCGAAATGACTCCATTCGCAGAAGGTACAAAAGCAGTAGGACAAGCATTAGCAGATGCAGAAGATACATACTCTGTTATCGGCGGTGGTGACTCTGCAGCAGCTGTTGAAAAATTCGGTATGGCTGATAAAATGAGCCACATTTCTACTGGCGGCGGTGCGTCATTAGAATTCATGGAAGGTAAAGAGCTTCCAGGTGTAGTTTGTCTTAACGACAAATAAGTAGCAGCCAAAGAAAAAGGACGGTGCAAAGCATGCGTAAACCAATTATCGCAGGTAACTGGAAAATGAATAAAACTCTATCTGAAGCAGTTAGCTTCGTAGAGGAAGTTAAAGGTCAAATCCCAGCAGCTTCAGCTGTTGATGCAGTAGTTTGCTCTCCAGCTCTATTCTTAGAGCGCCTTGTAGCAGCAACTGAAGGAACTGACTTACAAGTAGGTGCACAAAACATGCACTTCGAAAAAAATGGTGCATTCACTGGCGAAATTAGCCCAGTAGCACTTAGCGACTTAAAAGTTGGCTATGTAGTACTTGGCCACTCTGAGCGTCGTGAAATGTTTGCTGAAACAGATGAGTCAGTAAACAAAAAGACTATCGCAGCATTTGAACATGGTTTAACACCAATCGTATGTTGTGGTGAGACTTTAGAAGAGCGCGAAAGCGGAAAAACATTTGATCTAGTAGCAGGTCAAGTGACAAAAGCACTTGCAGGTTTAACAGAAGAGCAAGTTAAAGCAACTGTTATCGCTTATGAGCCAATCTGGGCTATCGGTACAGGTAAATCTTCTTCTTCTGCAGATGCAAACGAAGTATGTGCGCACATCCGTAAAGTTGTTGCAGAAGCTGTTTCTCCAGAAGCTGCAGAAGCTGTTCGTATCCAATACGGCGGTAGCGTAAAACCAGAAAACATTAAAGAGTATATGGCACAATCTGACATCGACGGCGCTTTAGTTGGCGGTGCTAGCTTAGAGCCTGCTTCGTTCTTAGGTCTTCTGGGGGCGGTAAAATGAGAAAGCCAACAGCTTTAATCATTCTTGACGGTTTCGGACTTCGTGAAGAAACTTACGGGAATGCTGTAGCACAAGCTAAGAAACCTAATTTTGATGGTTACTGGAACAAATTCCCTCACACAACGCTTACAGCTTGTGGCGAGGCAGTAGGTCTTCCAGAAGGTCAAATGGGTAACTCTGAGGTTGGTCACTTAAATATCGGTGCTGGCCGCGTAGTATATCAAAGCTTAACACGCGTTAACGTTGCAATTCGTGAAGGCGAGTTCGATAAGAACGAAACTTTTCAAAATGCAATTAAAAGCGTAAAAGAAAAAGGTACTGCACTTCATTTATTCGGTTTACTTTCTGACGGTGGTGTGCACAGTCACATGAACCATATGTTTGCTCTTCTTCGCTTAGCAGCAAAAGAAGGCGTGGAGAAAGTTTATATCCATGCATTCTTAGACGGCCGCGATGTTGGACCACAAACAGCAAAAGGTTATATCGATGCAACGAATGAAGTAATTAAAGAAACAGGAGTAGGACAATTCGCGACTATCTCTGGTCGTTATTACTCTATGGACCGTGACAAGCGTTGGGATCGCGTAGAAAAATGTTACAGTGCTATGGTGAATGGTGAAGGCCCTACTTATAAATCAGCAGAAGAGTGTGTAGAAGACTCTTATGCGAACGGTATCTATGATGAATTCGTATTGCCGTCTGTAATTGTTAACGAAGATAACACGCCAGTTGCAACAATCAATGATGATGATGCAGTTATCTTCTATAACTTCCGTCCAGACCGTGCAATTCAAATTGCTCGTGTATTTACAAACGAAGACTTCCGTGAGTTCGATCGTGGTGAAAAAGTACCTCACATTCCAGAATTCGTATGTATGACACACTTCAGTGAAACTGTAGATGGTTACGTGGCATTCAAGCCAATGAACCTTGATAACACTTTAGGTGAAGTTGTTGCGCAAGCGGGATTAAAGCAACTTCGCATCGCGGAAACTGAAAAGTATCCGCACGTTACATTCTTCTTTAGCGGTGGTCGTGAGGCTGAATTCCCAGGAGAAGAGCGTATCTTAATTAACTCACCGAAGGTTGCAACGTATGACTTGAAACCTGAAATGAGCATTTACGAAGTAACGGACGCTTTAGTAAATGAAATCGAAAATGATAAACATGATGTTATCATTCTTAACTTTGCGAACTGTGATATGGTTGGCCATTCTGGGATGATGGAACCAACAATTAAAGCAGTAGAAGCAACTGACGAATGTTTAGGAAAAGTTGTAGAAGCGATTCTTGCAAAAGATGGTGTAGCACTTATTACTGCTGACCATGGTAATGCTGATCAGGAGTTAACTGCTGATGGCGGTCCTATGACAGCTCATACAACTAACCCGGTTCCTTTCATCGTTACAAAAAATGATGTAGAGCTTCGTGAAGGTGGTATTTTAGGAGATATCGCTCCAACAATGCTTACACTTTTAAATGTGGAACAACCGAAAGAAATGACAGGTAAAACAATTATTAAATAATTTGCTTATATAAAAAGGAGAGAATTTATTATGTCAACAATTATTGATGTTTATGCTCGCGAAGTCCTTGACTCTCGTGGTAACCCAACTGTAGAAGTAGAAGTTTACACAGAAAGCGGCGCTTTCGGACGCGCTATCGTACCAAGTGGTGCATCTACTGGTGAGCACGAAGCAGTAGAATTACGTGACGGTGACAAATCTCGTTACCTTGGTAAAGGTGTTGTTAACGCAGTAAACAACGTTAACGAAATTATCGCTCCAGAAATCGCTGGTTTCGATGTAACTGACCAAGCTGGTATCGACCGTGCTATGATCGAATTAGATGGCACTCCAAACAAAGGTAAACTAGGCGCTAACGCTATCCTTGGTGTATCTATGGCAGTAGCTCACGCAGCAGCTGACTTCGTAGGTCTTCCATTATACCGTTACCTTGGTGGATTCAATGCAAAACAATTACCAACTCCAATGATGAACATCATCAACGGTGGTTCTCACGCTGATAACAACGTTGACTTCCAAGAGTTCATGATCTTACCAGTTGGTGCTCCAACATTCAAAGAATCAATCCGTATGGGTGCTGAAGTATTCCATGCACTTAAAGCTGTATTACATGACAAAGGTCTTAACACTGCAGTAGGTGACGAAGGTGGATTCGCTCCAAACCTTGGTTCTAACCGTGAAGCTTTAGAAGTAATCATCGAAGCTATCGAAAAAGCTGGTTACAAAGCTGGCGAGAACGTATTCTTAGGAATGGACGTTGCTTCTTCTGAGTTCTACAACAAAGAAACTGGTAAATATGACCTTGCAGGCGAAGGCCGTACTGGCTTAACTTCTGCAGAAATGGTTGATTTCTATGAAGAGCTTTGCAAAGACTTCCCAATCATCTCTATCGAAGATGGTTTAGACGAAAACGACTGGGATGGTCACAAATTATTAACTGAGCGTATCGGTGATAAAGTACAATTAGTTGGTGATGATTTATTCGTAACTAACACTCAAAAACTTGCTGAAGGTATCGAAAAAGGTATCTCTAACTCAATCTTAATTAAAGTTAACCAAATCGGTACTTTAACTGAGACTTTCGAAGCTATCGAAATGGCTAAACGTGCTGGTTACACAGCAGTTGTATCTCACCGTTCTGGTGAAACTGAAGATGCTACAATCGCTGACATCGCAGTTGCAACTAACGCTGGCCAAATCAAAACTGGTTCTATGAGCCGTACTGACCGTATTGCTAAGTACAACCAATTATTACGCATCGAAGACGAACTAGGCGAAATCGCTGTTTACGATGGTATCAAATCTTTCTATAACATCAAACGATAATTGTAGAAAATAAACGACAGACCGTGAGAAATCACGGTCTGTTTTTTTATGCTAAAATTGTTCACCCGTCATAAGTGACATGAAATGTTTGAAGAAGCGGTTATAGTCAAAATCAATTGCGATTTGATGAACCGGCCAATCAATAAATGGCTTCTGGTTCACTAGAGAACGAAATTCCCCTATGCTTGCTCCTTGTGCAGAGGATTCTGTCATGACAACAATAGGTGATTTATGATACGTGAACATAGAGTTATCAAATAAAGCGAGTATTGGCATTGTGTCATGGAAGGGGCTCCCCTTTAAATGTGGTAGGGCGTCTTTATAATATCCGTAGTAATAATGATCAAATAACGGTTTGACAAGTGGAGCTTTTCCTTTTGCCTCAATGTATTCTGCCATTTCTGGTGTAATGATGGAGTATTGAGTGACGTTTAATGGGTATATGTACATGTTAACTGCGGATTGAAGGACTATATTAGCAGCAGTAGGATCGCCATAAAAGTTTGCTTCGGAAATAGGGGTAACATTACCAGGATGTAAAAAGGCACCGCCCATTACGTAGTAAGATTTAATTTGTTTCATTAACTGTTTGCACATGATAAACAAAATTGCTAGGGAGGTAAGTCTTCCTAAACTCACAATGATTAATTCATCTTTATACTGTTCAATAAGAGGAATGACTTCAAAAAAATTCTCCATTTCTCCGTTAGTCACATTCACCTTTGGAATAATTGGACCGAGCCCCTGTTTCCCATGTACATCCGTAAAAAACGCAGGTGAGGCACCAGTAAGGGGACGTTCTGAACCACCGAATATCTTGATATTTCTATTCTTTGTTTCGTTATTAAAAAAATGAGCATTTTCTACGGCCGTTTTTTTTGGAACATTGCCGTAATCAGCAACGATACCGACGATTTCTATTTCATCGATAAAGAATGCTAAGAGGAGAGCCATCGTATCATCAATCCCAGGATCACAAAAAATGAGAACTTTTTTGGGCATATGTTCACCACCTATCTTGTTTATCCGGTACAAATCCGCTTGGTGAGGGCTAATAATTAATGGGGATGAGGAAAACCTCAATGATTAAAGTTTCACTTTATATATATGTAAGTTTAAGGATAAAAAGATTATTTTATTGAAATAATAGTCTTTTAAATTCAGAAAATAAAAACTTTTTATATTAGGTCAAGGTTTTTGACGTAATTTTCGTTTAGAAATGCAGTCATATCAAGGTTGTAAGCGTATAACATAGGCTGTTTTTGCTGTCAAGTTGATAAATTGCAGCTTTTTACAATTTATACTATGATAAAGATATTAACAGAAGATCGTATAAACATGAGGGATGATGAACATGAAATTTACAAAGATTCTTGTCCAAATTGCTGCTCTTTACGTGTTTTATATGGTTGGAACTTGGGTGCAAGAAATGTTAAATATTCCGATTCCAGGAAGTTTGATTGGAATGTTCCTCTTACTTGTTTTACTTAGTCTAAAAGTTCTTCCAGTGAAATGGTTCGATTTAGGAGCAGAAACACTCGTTGCTATTATGCCGTTTTTATTAATTCCGCCAACGCTTGGCCTAATGAATTACGGTGCTTTTTTTATGAGTAAAGGAATTTCTCTTTTCATTACAGTTGTAGCGAGTACATTTTTAATTATTATTGTCGCAGGACATACAGGACAATATCTTGCGAATAGGAAGGAAAGAGAGTCGCGATGAGCCAAATATTAATCGGAATCGGTTGGGTTCTTTTTACGGTGCTATTATATCAATTATCTAAAAAAATCTATAAATTATTTCCAACACCATTCACCATTCCAATGCTTGTAGCAACTGGATTAATGGCTTTCCTATTTATCGTGCTTGATATACCATATCAACATTATATGGAAAGTGGTGGTGGCTGGATTGCAAAGCTACTTGGACCCGGTGTTGTAGCATTTGCAATTCCTCTTTATAAACAACGTCATGTTCTGCAAAAATATGTTGTACCGATTGCTGGCGGGGTATTAGTAGGTACAACAGTTGCAATCGCTAGTGATTTTGCGATTGCTTCACTTATGGGAACGGATAAAAGCTTAATCTTATCGTCATTACCAAAATCGGTGACAATGCCAGTTGCGATGAGTGTTTCTGAGCAAGTCGGTGGTGTACCTTCCTTAACAGCAGCTTTCGTTGTTATCGCAGGTATTACTGGAACGATTACAGGACCTCTTTTATTAAAATGGAGCCGTGTTACAAACTCAGTTGGTAAAGGTATCGGATTTGGATGTGCTTCTCATATTATGGGTGTTATGAGAGCGATGAAAAATAACGAACATGAAGGTGTTATTGGATCGGTAACAATGACATTAACAGCAATTTTGACATGTTTACTTGGACCGTTATTTGCGATGATGTTTATGTAATAGAAGAAAAGCGAGAGCGCCTCTATAGCTCTCGCTTTTCTATAGAATTTATGCTACAGTTACAATAACTGAATCTTTGTAGGAGGTACGCCAAGTGCATACGTTATTATCAGTTTTACTTATTATTGTATCGATTTTAATGATTGTTATGGTACTTATGCAATCTAGTAATAGCTCAGGCCTTTCAGGTGCAATTTCAGGCGGTGCGGAGCAATTATTTGGTAAGCAAAAGGCACGTGGAATTGAAGCGGTATTAAACCGTATTACAATTGTTTTAGCTGTATTGTTCTTTGTATTAACAATTGGTGTTACGTACTTCAATTTATAGAATTGAAAGAAGAAGCGTTAGTGAATGGTACTAATGGTTCTTCTTTTTTTGTTTTGCTATTTGAAAGATGTTTCTAATTAGATTATAGAAATACAAATATGGTACACTAGATATAGAAAGAATACGACTAGATTACAGAAGAGAAAGAGGAGAAATACATGATGAAATTAGCATCTCCGAAACCATTTACATTTGAGGGTGGAGACCGCGCTGTTTTATTACTACATGGATTCACAGGGAACTCAGCTGATGTACGTATGTTAGGGCGTTTCTTAGAAAAGAAAGGCTATACTTGTCATGCGCCAATTTATAAAGGGCACGGTGTACCACCAGAAGAGCTTGTTCATACAGGGCCTGAAGATTGGTGGCAAGATGTAACGGAGGCATATCAGCTTTTAAAAGATAAAGGTTTTGAGAAAATTGCTGTTGTTGGATTGTCACTTGGCGGCGTATTTTCTTTAAAATTAGGTTATACAGTACCGGTTTTAGGTGTAGTACCAATGTGTGCACCGATGTATATTAAGAGCGAAGAAACGATGTACCAAGGTATATTGGCATATGCCCGCGAATATAAAAAACGTGAGCAAAAATCACCTGAACAAATTGAACAAGAAATGTTGGAATTCCAAAAGACACCGATGAATACATTAAAAGCATTACAACAATTAATTGCTGACGTACGTAACAATGTGGATATGATTTATGCGCCAACATTTGTTGTACAAGCACGTCATGACGAAATGATTAATACAGATAGTGCTAACATTATTTATAACGGTGTAGAATCTACGTTAAAAGACATTAAATGGTATGAAGACTCTACGCATGTCATTACACTTGATAAACAACGTGACGAGCTACATGAGGATGTATATAACTTCTTGGAGCAACTAGATTGGTAAGATCTAGTTGCCTCTTTTTTTCATAAGGAATTTTTTGTGAAAACTGTAAAAATCATAAGGGGAGTATTGAAGTTTCACTTTATACATCCCCTATCTTTCGGATACACTAAATAATATAAGGTTTTAAAGGAGGTATTTTTGCTTGGAAGAAATCATACAAGAACATATTGATAAGTTGTTATTATTTATGAGAGAAGAAGCGTATAAACCGCTAACGATACAAGAGTTAGAAGAGGCATTTGGGATTGAAGGTTCTGAGGGCTTTAAAGATTTCGTAAAGGCACTTGTAACGATGGAAGAAAAGGGACTTGTTATTCGTACTCGTAGCAACCGTTACGGTCTTCCTGAAAAGATGAATTTAGTAAGAGGTAAGTTAATTGGACATGCACGTGGTTTTGCATTCGTTGTACCAGACGAGAAGAAAACGGGAGACGATGATCTTTTCATCCCGCCTACAGAATTAAACGGTGCACTTCATGGCGATACAGTATTAGCACGCCTTAGTTCTCAATCGAGCGGTTCGCGTCAAGAAGGTTCAATTGTACGCATTTTAGAGCGTGGAACGAAAGAACTAGTTGGTACATATACAGAATCGAAAAACTTTGGATTCGTTATACCTGACAATAAGCGCTGGACGAGTGATATCTTTATCTTGAAAAGCGCATCGATGGGTGCTGTAGAAGGTCATAAAGTAGTTGTGAAAATTACGAGCTATCCAGAGAATCGTTTAAGTGCAGAAGGTGAAGTTATTCAAATTCTAGGTCATAAAAATGATCCAGGAGTAGATATTTTATCTGTCATTCATAAACATCATTTACCTTTAGCATTCCCTGAGGAAGTGATGGAGCATGCAAACAGTGTACCAGAAACGATTTCAGAAGAAGATTTAAAAGATCGCCGCGACCTGCGCGATCAAATGATCGTAACGATTGATGGTGCAGATGCGAAAGACTTAGATGATGCTGTTACAGTAACGAAGCTTGAGAACGGTAACTACAAGCTAGGCGTTCACATTGCGGATGTAAGTCATTACGTTCAAGAAGGCTCTCCAATTGATGTTGAAGCAGCGGAAAGAGCGACGAGTGTATATCTTGTTGACCGTGTAATCCCGATGATTCCGCATCGTCTATCTAACGGTATTTGTTCATTAAATCCGAAAGTAGACCGTCTGACGTTATCTTGTGAAATGGAAATCAACAACTTAGGTGATGTTGTTAAACACGAGATTTTCCAAAGTGTGATTAAAACGACAGAGCGTATGACGTATGCTGACGTAAGAAGCATTTTAGAAGATGAGGACGAAGAGTTAATTAAGCGTTATGAGCCGCTCGTACCGATGTTTAAAGAGATGGGTCAATTGGCACAAATTTTACGTGAAAAACGTATGCGCCGTGGTGCAATTGACTTTGACTTTAAAGAAGCGAAAGTATTAGTGGATGAAGAAGGAAAACCGACTGATGTTGTTATGCGTGATCGTTCTGTTTCAGAGAAGTTAATTGAAGAATTTATGCTTGTTGCGAATGAAACAGTAGCAGAGCACTTCCACTGGATGAACGTACCGTTTATGTACCGTGTCCATGAAGATCCGAAAGAAGATAAGCTTGAGCGTTTCTTCGAGTTTGTAACGAACTTCGGATATGCGGTAAAAGGACGTGCGAATGAAGTGCACCCTCGTGCGCTGCAACAAATTCTTGAAATGGTTCAAGGACAGCCAGAAGAAGTAGTTATTTCAACAGTTATGCTTCGTTCTATGAAGCAAGCTCGTTACGATGCGGATAGTTTAGGACATTTCGGTTTATCAACTGAGTTCTACACACACTTCACATCACCAATTCGTCGTTACCCAGATACAATCGTTCATAGATTAATTCGTGAATACATTATTAATGGTAAAGTCGACAATGAAACGCAAGCAAAATGGCGTGAAAAATTACCTGAGATTGCAGAGCACTCTTCTAATATGGAACGCCGTGCTGTTGAAGCAGAGCGTGAAACAGATGAGATGAAAAAAGCAGAGTATATGGTTGATAAGATCGGTGAAGAGTATGACGGTATGATTAGTTCTGTAACAAACTTCGGTTTATTCGTAGAGCTTCCAAATACAATTGAAGGTCTTGTACACGTTAGCTACTTAACGGATGATTACTACCGTTATGACGAGCAACATTTCGCTATGATCGGAGAACGTACAGGAAACGTATTCCGCATCGGTGATGAAATTACAATTCGCGTTATTAACGTAAACAAAGACGAGCGTGCAATCGACTTTGAAATCGTTGGCATGAAAGGCACACCTCGCCGTAAGTTCAAAGATCGTCCAGTCGTTATCGAACAGCCAAGAACAGGCAGAAAGAAACGCGGTGGACGTAGCGAGCGCAGTAATGAGCGCGGCGGTGAACGTGGCACAGGTAGAAAATTTGACCGTGGTGGCAAAGGAAAAGGAAGAGGATCTGCATCTGCATCCGCTTCTGCTAGCCAGCCAGGAAAAAAAGATGGTAACGGTAAGAAGAAAAAAGCATTCTTCGAAAACGTACCAGGATTCAAGAAGAAAAAGAAAAAGCGTAAGTAAGAAAAGAGTGGCTTCGCTTTGATGAAAAGCGGGGCCGTTTTCTTTTTTCTTCGTGGCTTGAGAGCGAGCCACTTTCGCTTTTTGTTGGAATCCAGCTACAGTGGCTAGAATGTTCGGCGGCTTCACTTCTTCCCGAGAGGCAAAGAGCGCCTCAAGGTCAGAAGCTCCATCCACCTCACATTCTGAGCGAGCCACTTTCGCTTTTAATGGAATCCAGCTACAGTGGCTAGAATCTGTTGGCCATTTCACTCCCTCGGCCGAAGCAAAAAGCGCTTCTCTGTCGGGAGTTCCAATGTCCAAAGATTCTGAGCGAGCCACTTTCGCTTTTTATTAACATTTGTTACAATAGTAAAAATAGAGGAGGGACGTTATATGCCAAAGGGTACAGGTAAGGTTATTGCACAGAATAAAAAAGCATTTCATGATTATTTCATCGAAGAAACATACGAAGCAGGGCTTGTCCTTCAAGGAACGGAAATTAAGTCGATTCGCGCTGGACGCGTAAACTTGAAAGATGCGTTTGCACGTGTACATAATGGTGAAGTCTGGGTTCATAATATGCACATTAATACGTACGAACAAGGGAATCGTTTCAACCATGATCCACTTCGTACGAGAAAATTACTTCTGCATAAAAAAGAAATTGATAAACTAGCGGGCGCTGCGAAAGAAACAGGTTACGCATTAGTTCCACTTAGAATTTATTTAAAAAATGGATTTGCAAAGATGGCACTTGGTTTAGCAAAAGGTAAGAAGCAATACGATAAACGTCACGATTTAAAAGAGAAAGAAGCTAAACGTGAAATTGCACGCGCGTTCCGTGATCGCCAAAAGATGTAATACAGATATTTACATTTGTAAAACGACGCGCGTATGTTATAATAACTTATGTAAGGTTGTTGCACATTGAAAAACAGCTCTTAGTAGCTATCACGATATTTTCTTCGTATGCTCCATTTTTATCATGGGGACGTTACGGATTCGACAGGGATAGTTCGAGCTTAGGTTGCGAGTCGAGGGGATCGGCCTCGTTAAAACGTCAAAGCCTATAATTGGCAAACAAAACAATCTTTCTTTAGCTGCTTAATTGCACTAAAGGTTCCTCCCTCCATCGTCCATGTGGTAGGGTAAGGGACTCAAACTAAGTGGACTACGCCGGAGTTCGCCGTCTGAGGACAAAGGAAGAGAATAACCAGACTAGCAACTTGGAAGCCTGTCGATAGGCCGAAGAGTTCGCGAAATGCTAATATATCGACTACACTCGTAGAAGCTTAAGTGCCGATATTTTTGGACGTGGGTTCGACTCCCACCGTCTCCACCAATACATATTTGGTGGTTTTTTATTTTGTATAATATGAACCATAATTTTGCCAGGTTGGTGAGGTTATGGTTCTTTTTGTTTGTGGTTTTATAGAATGCTGAAGTTGATGGGACGGTATCCCTGAAAGAGAGAATAAAAAATGGTTATTGATGATAAGCGGGTAGATACTATAGCAGATTGTAAACGCTCAATTGTTAAGTAGTTATTATTTTTTTACTTTATTCGAATCTCCATATGTTTTGTGTTTTTATCCATACCTATTGTAAGATTATATAGAGTTCTCCTAATAAACTGTTTTAATGGATTATTTAGGGGTTTTAAATTTATAAATCTTAAATTGTTTTTTCGGGATAATTTTTTATCTAAATAATTTATATTGAAGTAGAGGTGAACCATCGGTGAAGCAGGTGTTGGTGATTAAAAATGAACGGTCTTCAGCAAAGAAAATCGTAAGCGGTTTAACGCAAGAGGGCCATTTCATTTTAAAACTTCACAATGAAAACCAAGGTTTAAATATAGCATATGAGCAAGATTGGGATATTATCATATTGGATTGGGATTCATTAAGTATATCGGGACCAGAAATTTGTAGACAAATACGACTTGTTAAAACGACACCAATCATTATTGTGACCAACAATATTTCTAGCGAGGATTGCATAGCAGGGTTACAAGCAGGAGCAGATGATTATATTAGAAAACCATTTGTGAAGGAAGAATTAGTAGCGAGAGTTCAAGCTATTTTAAGAAGAAGTGACTATAACCAGCAAAATGAGACAAACTTTTTTCAGTTTAAAGATCTCTTTGTTGATGCATCTAGCAATATTGTGAAAAAAGGTGGCAAAAATCTCTCGCTTACGAAGCGCGAGTATGATTTACTTGTATTTTTAATTAAGAATAAAAATACGATATTAAGCCGTGAAATGCTTTTGAATCAAGTTTGGGGATATGACGTAGTAGTAAATCCGAATGTAGTAGACTTATATATTGGGTATGTAAGAAAAAAGCTAAAGTGCGAGAAGAAAGATAGATATATTCAAACGATACATGGCAGAGGCTATTCAATGGTTGAATGATAAAAATAAGATAATAAAGTAGTTTCTGTGAAATATTAGCTATTACTGCGCGTATTTTGTAAGGGAAGGTCTCTGTCCCGTATTCGTTGAGAAAGTATTTAATGAAGGTTAATCAACAGTCCTGACCGCACATATTACTTTTTATGCTTGATTTTATGAATTCATACGATTCACAAGATTTTCACAGAATTAATGACTATACTAATTAACAGGATGTTCAAATGAAAATGATTATCAATAGCGATTCAATTGAATAAAAGTTACTTTCTAATTCAATCTATGGATGTCATCATTTTCGAAATAAATCACACTATAAGGAGTATACATATGAAAAAATCTATGCTTTTAAAATTAGTGAGTATTCTAGCAATTTTTACTTTAATGTTAGTGGCTTGCTCAGATTCAAGTAAAGAAACTTCGAAGGCTAATAATAAAGATAATGGTAGTGATAAGCAAAAAACGGTTGAAATCACTGATGCTCATGGAACTGTTAAAGTACCTGTAAACCCAAAGAATGTAGTTGCTTTGGATAACAGAACTTTTGAAACTTTATCTGATTGGGGAATTAAATTAGCGGCTGCTCCAAAGGATATCATGCCTGCTGATTCAGCATATAAAAAGGATGAAAAAGTTCAAAATATTGGGAATCACCGTGAACCAAATCTAGAAATTATTGCAGCGGCAAACCCTGACCTTGTAATCGTTGGTCAAAGATTTGCTGATCATTATGAAGAAATCAAAAAATTAGTGCCAAATGCAGCTGTTATTGATCTTAATTTTGATGTTTCTGAGAAGGCTACTAAGCCTGGAGAAAACTTAGTAAAAGGACTTAAAGATTCTACAACTACTTTAGGTAAAATCTTTGCTAAAGATAAAGAAGCTAAACAATTAGTAGCTGATTTCGATAAATCTATTGAAAAGGCAAAATCTGCTTATAACGGAAAAGATAAAGTTATGAGTGTTATCGTTACTGGTGGAAATATTGGCTTTGCTGCGCCGCACTCTGGTCGCGTTTGGGGACCTATGTATGAAATTTTCGGTTGGACTCCAGCATTAGAAGTTTCGAATTCTACTGCAGGTCATAAAGGTGATGATGTTTCTGTTGAAGCTATCGCACAAACAAATCCTGATTGGCTTTTCGTATTAGATCGTGATGCTGCAACATCTGATGCAGCTAAGTCAACACCTGCTAAGGATGTTATTTCTAAATCACCAGCTCTTCAAAACACAACTGCTGTTTCTAAACAACAAGTTGTTTATGCACCAGAAGATACTTACACAAATGAATCAATTCAAACTTATATAGAGTTATTTGGAAATCTTGCAAAAACTTTAGCTAAGTAGTGTAAAGGGGTACGAAACAGTGTCAAAAAATATGATTTCTAGGGTTGAGAATATTTCTCAACCCCAGTTTTATAATCACAATAAAATATGGACAAAACCTTTTATAATAGCGGTTATAGTTGTTATAATTTTAGGGATTATATCACTGTTTACTGGAGTTTATGATATACGTGGACAAGAGGACGGAATGGAGATGTTTTTCATCACTCGTGTTCCGAGAACAGTTGCATTAATGCTTACTGGAGCTGCAATGGCGATGGCAGGACTCGTAATGCAATTAATTACACAGAATCGTTTTGTTGAACCTACTACAACGGGGACGATTGAATGGTCAGGCTTAGGCCTGCTTTTTGTGTATTTATTATTTCCTGCCCCGACTTTAGTTCAAAGAATGACTGGTGCAATCATTTTTTCTTTTATAGGAACTATGATTTTCTTTCTATTTTTAAGAAGAGTTAAGCTTCGTTCGTCTTTAATTGTTCCGATTATCGGATTGATGCTTGGAGCAGTAATTTCTGCAGTGTCCACTTTTTTAGGACTCCTTTTTCAAAAGACGCAAAGTATTGAAACTTGGTTTGTAGGTTCATTTGCTAACATTCAGGTGGGAAGATATGAATATTTATGGCTGATTGTTATCATTACTTTTCTTATTTTTATGTATGCTAATAGATTGACTTTAGCTGGACTAGGAGAAGATGTCGCAACAAGTCTTGGAGTTAATTACAATAGAATTGTTCTTTTTGGGACTGCTCTGATCTCTGTTGCAGTTGGAATTGTTGCAGCTGTTATTGGACACTTACCTTTCTTAGGATTAATTGTGCCAAATATCGTTTCAATGTTTAGAGGTGATGATCTTAGGAGTAATTTACCTTGGGTTTGTGTGATCGGAATGGGATCAATAACTGCCTGTGACATCATTTCTCGAACAATTATACAGCCTTTTGAATTACCTGTTTCTTTAATACTTGCAACAGTGGGAGCAGTCGTGTTTATTACTATTTTATTGAGACAAAGAAAACCAAGGAGGCTACGATGATCACATTAGAATATAGAAAAAAAGAAAATGTCGAAATCGATTCTAGCCTTCATAATGAAAGTAGATCAGCTAGCGCTTTTCGGTCTAAGAAGGAAGCAAGACGTTATTGGATTTTACTCATAACATTGATTGCTTTAGGTCTTCTTTCTTCATATGGACTTTTAGTTTATAACAATCCAGTTCCGATAGATTCACCTTCTTTTATCCCAGTCGTTAAGAGAAGGATAGTAGCTATTGTTGCAATGATTATTGCTGCGGTTTGCCATAGCTTGTCGACAGTTGCTTTCCAATCTATTACGAATAATAAAATTATTACTCCTTCACTTTTAGGTTTCGAATCACTTTATTCAGCAATTCAAACGAGTACAGTATTCTTCTTTGGTGCTAGTGCGTTAATAAATTTTAATGGAATTGGATCATTTTTATTCCAAGTTGTTGTTATGGTCTTCATGAGTTTGATACTTTATGGATGGTTACTTTCCGGTAAATACGGGAATTTACAACTTATGCTTTTAGTTGGAATTATTATTGGTACCGGGCTAAATTCTGTGTCAACTTTCATGAGAAAACTACTTGCGCCTTCAGAATTTGATATTTTACAAGCAAGATTATTTGGTTCTGTTAATCATGCAGATCCTGCATATTTTCCTATTGTAATTCCGATGATCATAATTGTAGCAGTATTAATTTTTGCTCATTCTAAGAATTTGAATGTTTTGTCACTAGGAAAGGATGTTGCTACTTCTTTTGGAGTTAAATATCAACCTAGTGTAATTTATACACTTGTATTAGTTGCTATTCTGATGTCCATTTCAACCGCTCTAATTGGGCCACTTACTTTCTACGGCTTTTTAGTAGCAACTTTGAGTTATCAGGCAGCGGCAACTTATGATCATAGATATATTTTTCCGATGGCTTTTGCTATAGGATTTTTAATAATGACGAGCGCATACTTTTTAATGTATCATGTATTCCATGCTCAAGGTGTAGTTTCAGTTATTATTGAATTATTTGGTGGAATCATATTCTTAACTATAGTTTTAAGGAAGAGGGCTTTATGATAAAAATTGATAATGTTAAAAAGTTCTATACTGATAAGGTAAAAATAGGACCTTTGGATATTGAAATACCAAAAGCAGGCTTTACTTCTTTAATTGGACCAAATGGTGCTGGAAAGTCAACGACACTTTTGATGATTGGCAGACTTTTAGATATGGATGAAGGCCAAATTCAGGTAGCAAATATGGATGTTTCTGAATCTAAATCGAAAGACTTAGCAAAAGTTTTGACTATATTGCGACAAGAAAATCATTTTGTAACTAGGCTTACAGTTAGACAATTAGTTGGATTTGGGCGCTTTCCTTATTCAAAGGGAAGATTGACTAAAGAAGATGAGGTTATCATTTCTAAATATATCGATTTCTTAGATTTAACTAGTTTAGAGAATAGATATTTAGATGAGCTTTCTGGTGGTCAAAGACAAAGGGCATATGTAGCGATGGTATTGTGCCAAGAGACGGAATATGTACTTTTGGACGAACCTCTGAACAACCTTGATGTTGCTCGTTCTGTTCAAATGATGGAGCATTTAAGACGTGCAGCTAATGAATTTGGAAGAACAATTTTGACTGTTATGCATGACATAAATTTTGCAGCTAAATACTCGGATAAAATTTGTGCTATGAAAGATGGACAAATTGCTGCTTTTGGAACAGTAGAAGAGGTTATGGACTCAACACTTTTGACAGATATTTTTGAAACAAAAATAGAAATTATTAATGGTCCTTATGGGCCAATCGCAGTTTATTAGTTATAAAATGTGAAAAAATACCGTAGCTTGTGTAGATTATGCAAGCTACTCTAGTTGAAGTTGCTGTCTGTATTTTATAGGCAGCAGCTTTTTTATGTGACTACTCATAAAATGCAAAAGAATGCTTCACCTTTTCAAGTATGTACTAAACGAAAAAAATATCCCTGTATAACTTTTTAAAAGAATTCAGCTTGTTTTTTGATATGTAATATTGCATATCAGAGTGTATTGATAAAAGTGTAAGGGGTCACTATAATGAGGGCATAAAGATAAATCACATTTTCGTAGCAATAAAAAGGAGGAAATAATATGGAAATCGCAATGACAGTTTTAAAATTTGTAGGTGGCGTAATCCCGTTAATTCAAGAACTTTTAAAAGCATTTATGTAAGTTTATTAGTTAGCTATCATTTATCGATCATTATCATATTTTACTAAAAAAGAACGGGGTGATTTTTCTGAATATTAAGAAAAACACTAAAAGAAGAAAGTTCCTTGCATGTTTATTAGTTAGTTTATGCACTATTAATTATTCATCTATTTCCTTCGCAGAAACACAAGCAAGTAATGCAACTGATGTAACCAAAAATGCTAGTGGCATTGATACTGGTATAGCAAATCTTAAATATAATAATCAAGAGGTTTTAGCTGTAAATGGTGATAAAGTAGAAAGTTTTGTTCCGAAAGAAAGTATCAATTCAAATGGTAAATTTGTAGTAGTGGAACGCGAGAAAAAATCACTTACAACGTCACCAGTCGATATTTCAATTATTGATTCTGTAGTGAATCGCACGTATCCAGGAGCTGTACAACTTGCAAATAAAGCTTTTGCAGACAATCAACCAAGTTTATTAGTGGCTAAGAGAAAGCCTTTGAATATTAGTATAGACTTACCGGGCATGAGAAAAGAAAATACAATCACTGTCCAAAATCCGACATATGGTAATGTAGCTGGAGCAGTAGACGATTTAGTATCTACTTGGAATGAAAAGTATTCTACAACACATACGTTACCTGCAAGAATGCAGTATACGGAATCTATGGTTTATAGTAAATCACAAATAGCAAGTGCTCTTAATGTTAACGCTAAATATCTTGATAACAGTCTAAACATTGATTTTAATGCGGTTGCAAATGGAGAGAAAAAAGTGATGGTAGCGGCGTATAAGCAAATATTTTATACGGTAAGTGCTGAACTACCTAACAATCCATCCGACCTTTTTGATAATAGCGTTACTTTTGACGAGTTAACTCGAAAAGGCGTAAGTAATTCGGCTCCACCTGTTATGGTTTCAAATGTAGCTTATGGTAGAACGATTTATGTAAAATTAGAAACAACATCTAAGAGCAAAGATGTACAAGCTGCTTTTAAAGCCTTACTTAAGAATAACAGCGTTGAAACAAGTGGACAGTATAAAGATATTTTTGAAGAAAGTACCTTTACTGCTGTAGTATTAGGCGGAGATGCGAAAGAGCATAACAAGGTTGTTACTAAAGATTTCAATGAAATCCGAAATATCATTAAAGATAATGCTGAATTAAGTCTTAAAAATCCAGCATACCCAATTTCATATACAAGCACTTTCTTAAAAGATAATTCAACTGCTGCTGTTCATAACAATACAGATTATATTGAGACGACAACTACAGAATATTCAAGTGCTAAAATGACACTTGATCATTACGGTGCTTACGTTGCTCAATTTGATGTATCTTGGGATGAATTCACATTTGACCAAAAGGGTAACGAAGTACTAACACATAAAACGTGGGATGGTAGCGGAAAAGACAAAACGGCTCATTACTCTACAGTTATCCCACTCCCACCAAATTCAAAAAATATAAAAATTGTAGCAAGAGAATGTACAGGTCTTGCATGGGAATGGTGGAGAACAATTATTAATGAACAAAATGTTCCATTAACAAATGAAATAAAAGTTTCAATTGGAGGAACAACATTATACCCAACAGCTAGTATTAGTCATTAAGTATAAAACAAGCGCCCTATAAGTAGGGCGCTTTTTACTTGGTCACAAATTTTATTTTGTATCGGTATGTTTTTAAGTTTTGTAAATCATCAACTATAAGGTGGGAATATTGTGCAGACGAAAAGCTACATGTTTTTCGTCTTTTTGTTCTCTTGCTTAATAAGAAAGATCCTGTAACTCAGTACAGGATCTTTAATCAAACGTTTTTAAAAGCTAAATTGTGGTTTCATATCACCTTTATAAGGTTCATGTTCAACGAATATAGTTATATCCTTACCAGCTTGGTCTTTACCAGTTCTCTTATACGTAAATTTATTCTTATTTAGTTCAGTAAGTTCAAGAGCAGCACCGTATTTGTTATTTCCAATTGAAACATGGGCTCTTATTTTATTTTCGTGTACAACATCGAAGTAGCCATAATCACCGCGGCTTTGACCTGTTTCGCTATTGAAGAACTCATATTTATTAGATTTGTCATCAAATTTTGCTAGACTTATAAAATTCGAATTAAACTGTGTTACATCGTTACCAGTTTCGTCTAATACCTTTGTTCCGTGCCAAAGGGTACCGCCTAAAATTTTATCTCCATCAACGTTTTTAACAATATCTCCTGTAGTCGTGTTCAGCTGCTTGTCCGGATCAGTGAAAGAAAGTTCTTTTTCTTTATATGGAACATGTTCAACGAAAACTTCTACATCTTTACCGTTAGCGTCTTTCCCTATTCGTTTATAAGTAAATACATTTTTATTTAGTTTTGTCATGTCAACGACAGCTTGATACTTCATTGATTCTGAAATTAATATTCTCTTTTTCCCATCATTTGTGATAAAGAAAGTTCCTTTATCGCCACGACTTGCACCTGTTTTAGCATCAAAAAATTCATATCTGCCGGACTTCGCATCATATTTTGCAAGACCAATGAAGTTTGCATTCTCTTTTGTTAAGTCATTCTTATCTTTGTCATACACTCGTGTACCTTGCCAATTTGTCTCGCTAAGAATATTAGCCATTTTTTGCCCTTTAGTTAATTTATTTTCCTTTTTTGTTTCTTTAGCAACTTGTTCTTGCTTTTGTTTCCCATGATTTTCTTCAGCTTTAGTACCAGCACACCCTGTTAATGCTAATGTGAATCCGAGCAGTACGGATGATAGTGCTTTTGTTTTTTTGTTCATGTTTTATCGTCTCCTTATTTTATGATTTCAAGTAGTACGGTTAGCGATTATAGTAGCAGTGCGTCATATATAAACTTAATTGCTACGTTTCTTATGTTAATCCCCGACTATAAACTGCCTCTAAATAAAACATTAAAAAAAGATAAACTAATTCCTAAATTTTTTTCATACTTATAAAAAGGTCTTTTACATGGGGGGAATGTAAATTTCTTATTTTGAAAATGGCGTAATCACATTGGGGTATACACATTATGCTTACATTGCGATTTTAGATGTGATGTTATACTGTGTATAAGATTTTATGTGTGTATGTTGTGTCGGTTTTTGTCGGTAAGTTGATATATTTCGAAAATCGCTGATATATTTGGAGTTGCGCCGATATATTTCGAAAATCGCCGATATATTTGGAGTTGTGCTGATATATTTGAAAAATCGCTGATATATTTTGGAGGGGGATAAAAATGATTGTGAAAGAGCGGAAAATGCCCGTATATTTGCTGCAATTAGAAGCTTTACTTAGAAGATTGCCTGCTCATCATCCAAAAAGGAATGTGGTGGTTGAAAGTCTAGCGAAATTTATGGCCGGCTATAAAGGAGAGCAGGCGATTGAGTATCCGCTGAGTTTTCTATCCGAAGCAGAATACCATATTTTACATGATATTAGGTTATTTGATCAAAAACATTATTTCCAAATTGATACCCTCATAGTTTCATCTTATTTTCTTCTTTTTTTTGAAATAAAAAATATTATTGGTACATTAATTTTTGATACAAAGTTCAATCAACTTATTCGAATAGTAGATGGTAATACGGAAGAAGGATTCCCAGATCCGCTTTTACAACTGAAACGGCAAGAGATGCAACTGAGAAAATGGCTGAATCTACATGATTTACATAATATTCCGATTGAAGCCCTCGTTGTAATTAGTTCCCCTCGTACAATTATTAAAACTTCAGATGAAATACTGTCTAGTAAAATTATCCACAGTGCAAATTTACCTAATAGAATAAAACAGATTAAAAATCAATATAAAGAAAAAGTGATTGATAATATAAATGGACTTATAGGCCAGATTATGAATGAGCACATTCCGCAACGTCAAAATGTTCTTGCGCAATATAAAATTAAAAAAGAGGAATTGCTAAAGGGTGTACAGTGTGAGGAATGTTTTACAATGGCAATGTTAAAAGAAAGACAGGGATGGCGTTGTTCAAATTGCAATAGTATGTCTAAACATGCTCATTTACGTGCTGTACAAGATTACACACTTCTGTTTAGTGTGATAACTACTAATAGCGAATTGAGGGAATTTCTTAATATGGAATCTAGTTCTGCGGTTAAAAGACTCCTCCAAACAATGAACATCACCTTCACTGGCAATAACAAAGGACGAATATATGATTTAACTTCTTTCCAATCGTAATTTTGCTATAATAAATAAGTACTTATACGAAGGGGAGTCTAAAGAGAGTATGAAGTCATTTAATATCGATCATGTTATAGCTAGTGTTTTGCAATGGATATTAAATATAGCCTTAATTATATTATCCATTGTGTTATCAATTTTCTTAGTGAATGAGACAATTACGTTCGTGCAGTATATTTTTTCGGCAAAAGAGTATACGTCTTATAAATTGGTTGAAAGTATCATCGTCTATTTCTTATACTTCGAGTTCATTGCATTAATTATTAAGTATTTTAAATCGAACTATCATTTCCCGTTACGTTATTTTATTTATATCGGAATTACGGCCTTAATTCGATTAATTATTGTGTCTCATGAGGAACCGATGGAGACGTTATTATACGCAGGAGCAATTCTTGTTTTAGTTATTGCTTTATACATATCAAATATGAGAGATTTGAGAAAAGAGTAGTAGTGCAGACATAAGTCAGCACTACTTTTTTACATCTTGACCTTCAAGTTGCTTGAAAGTTTACAATGAAATTAGGGCGTTTGAAATCGAAAAAAATTGAGAAATTAAGTGAAGAGGTTTCTTTTACTTGGAGGTTATAGGAATGAATCAGGAATTGAAGTTACGTCCATTAGAACGAGAAGATTTAAAGTTTGTACACGAACTGAATAATAATGCGCATATTATGTCGTATTGGTTTGAAGAGCCGTATGAGGCATTTGTGGAGCTGCAAGACTTATATGATAAACATATACATGATCAAAGCGAACGCCGATTTATCGTTGAGAAAGACAATGAAATGGTTGGATTAGTTGAGTTAGTAGAAATCGATTATATTCACCGTAGAACAGAATTCCAAATCATTATTGATCCGAATTATCAAGGATATGGTTATGCAGTGGATGCGACGCGTTTAGCAATGGATTACGCTTTTTCCGTACTAAATATGCATAAGATTTATTTAGTTGTGGATAAGGAAAATGAAAAGGCAGTACATGTTTATAAAAAAGTTGGGTTTATGGTAGAAGGTGAGCTTATCGATGAGTTTTTCGTTGATGGTAACTATCATAATGCAATAAGAATGTGTATGTTTCAGAAGCAATATTTTGAAAACAAGTAGTTGAAAGATTCGGAAGTAATGTTGACGCTTCGTAAAACCGTATGCTAAAATCCTTTTTAAGTATTAAGGAAGGTGCATAATATGCTTTATATAAAATTTGTAAAACTCATTAGAAAACTTTGCTCCGCACAAATGTATACGGTGAAGCGTTGTACGGAGCTTAATCAAGGGGTATAAATCCCCTATATTCATCGGCTGAATAACTTTTCTAAAAAAGTATAGTGTATCTATGCTTATTTCGTTATGGTTTTTCAGCTGGTGTATAAAATAGATTAAGGGGCCATAGACAATGCTTTGTCTATGGCCCTTTGTGTATATTATTCCGATGAGTCTTTACTATAAATTGGAGTAGTATAGGAAAAACCACGAAGCAGAGGGCTAGTGTCGAATGACGCTATCTCTCTGCTTTTTTTAATTTCAGGAAAAGAGGAATAAAAATGAGTTTACTTAAAGTGGAAAGTTTATCACATAGTTTTATAGATAAAGTATTATACGAAAATGCTTCTTTTGATTTGCATAAAGGGGAGCATATGGGAATTGTTGGACAGAATGGTGCAGGAAAAAGCACATTAATGAAAATATTGGTGGGGGAAATTATTCCTGATAAGGGAGACATAAAGTGGCAACCTAATATTCAAATTGGACATCTTGATCAATACGCAGAAATTGATGAGGGTTATACCATTTCACAATATTTAAAGAGAGCCTTTTATGATTTGTATGAAATGGAAAAGAGAATGAACAAGTTATATGAAGAAAGTGTGATGACTGGAGATGAAAATCAACTATTGAAAGCGGCAGAAATTCAAGGACTGCTCGAGGCTCGTGATTTTTATTCAGTAGATAGTATTACGAATAAGGTGGCAGCCGGTTTAGGTATTGATGTGATTGGGATGAATCGTGTGATTGGTGAATTAAGCGGAGGGCAGCGTGCAAAGGTAATTTTAGCGAAGCTCTTATTAGAAGAGCCTAATATTTTATTGCTAGATGAACCGACGAATTTTCTCGATAAGGAGCATGTGGAGTGGCTTGCTAATTATTTAATGAATTTTGAAGGAGCGTTTATTGTCGTATCACATGATTTTGATTTTCTGGAAAAGGTAACTTCTTGCATATGTGATGTAGAGTTCGGAACAGTTAAGAAGTATTACGGCAAATACTCAGATTTTGTAAGACAAAAGGAGCATTTGCGAAAAGATTATATTCGCCAATATTATGCACAGCAAAAGAAAATTGAAAAAACGGAAGAGTATATTCGTAGAAATATTGCTGGGGTAAATTCAAAAATAGCGCAAGGTCGTAGAAAACAATTACAGCGTATGGAAAGAATTGCGCCACCAAGTTTTACTCATAAACCGTCTATTCATTTTCAGGAACTTCCCATTTCAGTTCAGACAGTTCTTGAAGTAAATAATCTTGAAGTTGGTTACGACTTCGCTCTCTTACCAAAGTTGAATTTTTCAGTAATGGGTGGGCAAAAACTTGTCATTACAGGTTTCAATGGAGTAGGGAAATCTACTTTATTAAAAACAATCGTTGGAAATATTGCTAGTATTTCTGGAGAGTTTCACTTTTCAGAGCAAATAAAGATTGGATATTATGAGCAAGATTTAAATTGGAGCAATGATTCTTTAACGCCGCTTCAAATTATTTCAGAACAGTTTCCTAAACTGAATATGAAGGAAATACGCCATCATTTAGCTGCGTGTGGAGTGAAGGATACGCACGTTTCGCAAGAAATTCGTACGTTAAGTGGTGGTGAACAATCGAAGGTGAAACTGTGTGGATTATTACTATCACCTTGTAACTTCTTAATTTTAGATGAGCCGACAAATCATTTGGATGCAGAAGCGAAGGAAGCTTTGCAAAAGGCGTTAATTAAGTTTAAGGGCAGCATTATACTCGTATCTCACGAAGCAAGTTTTTATCTTGATTGGGCAGATAGCATCTTTCATATAGAGACGGGATTAGTTAAGGGGGTGTGAAACATATGAGTGAAAACAATTGGAAAACGAAAATTATATTATTTTTGACCGCTCAAACTATTTCGTTGTTCGGTTCCTCTCTCGTGCAATACGCGATTATATGGTATATCACCCTTACAACATCATCAGGAGCGATGTTGACTATTTCAACTGTTTGCGGTTTTCTACCACAAATTGCGATATCTTTGTTTGCAGGTGTTTGGATTGATCGTTATGACCGTAAAAAGATGATTATGTTATCGGATGGAATTATAGCGATTGCGACGTTAGTCTTAGCAATTTTATTTTTAACAGGATATAAAAGTATTTGGTTACTTTTTATTGTGTTACTCATTCGTTCAGCTGGAACAGGAGTACAAACGCCAGCTGTGAATGCATTAATTCCGCAAATCGTTCCGAAAGAGTATCTTATGAAAGTAAATGGAATAAATAGCAGTATTACATCTTTAATTATGTTTCTTTCTCCAGCAGCAAGTGCTGCGATTCTTTCTATTGCCAGCATTGAAACAACATTTTTTATTGATGTTATTACAGCTATGATTGGAATTAGTATTATGTTTGTCATTCATGTGGAAGGACATGTGAATGTAGAAAGTAAGCAAAAATCTAATCTACAAGGAATTAAAGAAGGGTTCACTTATTTAAAAGAAAATGTATTTATTAAAAGGCTAATCGTTTTATTGATTATCGTCATGATTTTAATAAGTCCAGCTGCTTTTTTAACACCTTTAATGGTAACTCGTTCTTTCGGGGCCGAAATGTGGAGACTTACTGCTAGTGAGATGACCTTTAGTGCGGGTGCGGCAGCTGGTGGCGTATTGATTGCAGCGTGGGGTGGTTTTCGTAATCGTATGCATACAACAGCGCTAGCTTGTGCATTATATGGACTGCTTATGATTGGACTCGGAATAGCACCGATATTTATTATGTATTTAGTCTTTAATTTTTTAATTGGTATAACAATGCCGTGCTTCAATACACCAGTTACTGTGTTATTGCAGGAGAAAGTAGAACCATCAATGCACGGACGGATGTTTAGCCTTGTACAAATTGCGAATTCATGCGCGCTTCCTTTAGGAATGATAATATTTGGTCCGTTGTCGGATATGTTTAGTGTAGAGATTTTGTTAATTTATGCTGGGATATTCGTGCTATTTTGCGCAATGTATATTGTATTAAGCAAGAGGTTTGAAGTGTAAATATTTATAATTTAGAAGGTTTGCGAAGTGATTTAAGATGCTTTGCAAACCTTTTTGTTGTTTGTTTAGTCAATAATTATTTATCGTTTAACAATAAATAATTATTGACTGTTAATTCTTTTTTAGATAATATGATGGTAAGAATCTAAGGAGAATTACATAAGTAGAGGAGAATGTGAAATGAAAAATAAATACGTAGTAGCTATTTCTTTCATGATTTTAGCGATTATTTCTTTAACGATACATGCTTCAAACAGTAAGGTAGGAGCGGATGGATTCCTTGAAGAACCTTTCTTTTTCTTAGTACCGATAAGTTATATATTGTTCCTTAGTGGTATTGGTGTATTACTATTTGGATTTATTACTTCAAAGCTGAAAAAGGGTAATAAATAGGAGCTACCAATAGGGACAAAATACTCACTATGAAATAGAAACATACCATATGGAAGAAAAAGTATAAGTGAGATGAATCATGATGAACCATCATTTTTATAATGGAAGACAAGTAGGAGCAGCTATTACGCTGGCTGGGGCACAGGGGACAATTCATGCTGTGAATCAAGCTATTCAAATGCAGCAACAAGCATATTTTGCACAAATGATGCAAAGTCAGTATATGCCCTATTCACAACTTCCGATGCAAATTGTACATTACGATGTACATCCAGCTGGTTTATTTTCCATTCCATATGGCGGGACATACTTCTTATGAAAGAAAGCGACTCAATAGAGTCGCTTTTTTTATATTCCGCCTAGCTTCATTCCAAGGAAGGCAAAGGCGATACCAATTATGTAAGTAGCACTTAAATATAAAAGGAAGATGTATAGCTTTTTACGATTGAGAAGCTGAACAGATTCTAATTTAAGCGTAGAAAATGTAGTGAATGCGCCCATAAATCCAGTACCTAATAATAGTTGCCAGCCTGTAGTGACTCCGTTGCCGATTATATATCCAAGTAAAAATGCTCCTGTTATATTAATAAGGAATGTAGCAATTGGAAATTGTGTTTTATTTCTTTTCTTAAACCAATTGCTAATTGCAAATCGTGTAATCGCACCGAAAAATCCTCCTGTTGCGACTAATAAAGCTTCTATCATGAGTAATCACCTTCTGTAAGAGATTTCTTAATTAAGAAATCTCCAAGTGTATAGCCAAGGCCAGACATAATGAGGCCACCAAGTATGCTGCATGATACATATAAGAAGGCTATGCTCCACTCAGAATGATTGATCAATTGCACAGTTTCTACACTAAATGTTGAAAAAGTCGTAAAGGAACCGATGAATCCAGTTCCGATGCCTGTGATAACCTCTGAAGGTAAGATGTTTAGCCGAGCGATATAAGTAGTTAGCCACGCTAAGAAAAAGCAACCGATTAAGTTAATGAGTAATGTTGCCAATGGAAATGAATGATGCCAAAATGTGTTGATATTAAGACCTAAATAATAACGAGAAAGAGCTCCTAATATACCAGCAATGCCAACGATAATATAAATCAATTTTCTCACCTCTTTAAATAGCTTGCTCAAAAAAATAGACTCCTACCAGTATCCATACTGGTAGGAGTCATTAGCTAAGCAGCGTTTATGGCGAACTCCATCGCCTATGATTATTACATATAGTGTACTAAATATACCGTTTAATTTCCAGTGAGGAGGAGGGTGTAACTTTTCTTTTTTTGATGTCTGAAGGCTTTTTAAGTAATTAAAATGGGATCGATTACTTATCAACTAAATATAGTGATATACGGTTTTAATTATGATAAAATGTTTCTTATGTGTGTCGTTTTGTTTTATTTGACTGAAAATAAAGAAAAATAAATTTGCGTGAAAAGGAGTCATTTATTTGAAGAAATTTTTAAAAATCGTATTTACATGTGTTTTAGTAGTAGCGGGCATTGTAGGAGGATTTCTAGCTTATATGACACTTACTAAAGAACAGCCTGCTGATGTTATAAGCTTGAAGGTAGAGAATAATAAGGAGCGCGTATTAGCGACTGGAAATGAGTTTAAAGTTACAACATTTAATATTGGATATGCTGGGTTAGATAAGGATCAAGATTTCTTTATGGATGGTGGAAAGGGATCTGGTTCAAGTAGTAAAGAGCAAACGGAAACTAATTTAAAGAATATGCTTTCGTTTTTACAAAATGAGAATAGTGATTTTGCGCTATTACAAGAAGTTGATATAAAGTCACTTCGTTCATTTGATGTAAATGAACATGAATTTTTGAAAAAAGGATTACCTGATTATGTTTCGTCATTTGGCAAGAACTACGATACGAAATGGGTTCCAGTGCCAATAACAAATCCAATGGGATATGCGGAGGCTGGATTAAGTACGTTTTCTAAATACACTGTTCAAGAAGCGAAGAGGTTCCAGCTGCCTGGAATGGAGCCTTGGCCAAAGCGTTTGTTTGATTTAGATCGAGCAATTGTGGAATATAAAATTCCTGTTAATAATGGAAAACATGTTAGACTCGTAAATTTACATTTGTCTGCTTATGATGAAGGTGGGAAAATTAGAAAACAGCAAGTAGAGTATTTAAAAGAATATATGAACAAGCATTATGAAAATGGTGATTACGTAATAATGGGTGGAGATTGGAATCAATTGGTTTCGAACGCTCAATTAAGTGATCCGAAGTTCGTGAAAGAGCGTCCTGAGTGGTTAGTAGAGTTACCGAAGGACTTTACAGACGGTGGCTTTAAATGGGCTGTAGATCCGTCTGTTATGACTGTAAGAGATGATGTAAAGAAATATGTAGAAGGTGAAAATTTCGTCACTATTATTGATGGCTTTATCGTTTCACCGAATGTAGAGATTGTAAATGTACAAGGGAAAGATTTAAAGTTTGAAAATAGCGATCATAACCCAGTAAGTGCGGTATTTAAACTGAAGTAATTGATATGTATAAGTAGAAGGTGGGGCTTCATATGGAGTGGTTAAAGAGGACTTGTTTTTCTAATCTTGAGAAAGAATCACAGAAAAATCATTTATTACTGTTTATAACGATTTGTAGTTTCTTCCTTGGGATAATCGCAATTGGGTATTATGGATATATTTTTACAGAGAGAGCCATAGCATTTTGGATTTGTGGTATTTCTGTCGTTGCATTTGGAACGCTTTTTACTTTTATAAAAAGTATGGAATCAGCGTATAAATATATCATGACATTTATGTTGCTTACAATGTCTTACATTATGGTACAAGCTTTTAATGAAAGCCCGGCTGTATTTCAAATGGTCTATTTTACATTAGCTGTTTCACTTATTTATTTAAGCGAGCGCCTCATTTTAATTATTGGCGGGGTAGCTGTTGTGATCACATTTATCCTTTGTAGCTATTGGCCGGAGCAATTTTTTGCTTATACAGCCTCATCTGAAGCTGCTAATTTCGCAAGTTTGTTAGCGATTGTAACAATCGCTATGTGGGGCGTCACGAAAATCGGTTCTAATCTGCTCCTTCGTTTAAGTGATGAGAAGCAAGAAGTAATGAGAAAAGCTCAGGAGTTAGAAGAGACGCAAAGACTTATTGAAGAAACAGTTGTGAAACTAGATAGTAATTTCAATCATTTAAGACAAAATATGAACACGTCGATGGAATCGATGAGTGAAATTAATTTTGCCTTTGAAGAGGTGGCAGTTGGTACGCAATCACAATCAGAGATGATGTATCGTTCGGTAGAAGTATTGAATGATATGGAGGGAAATATTGAGCAAATCATCTCTCAAGTAAGAACTGCATCGGCTCATGTGGATGAAAGCTTAGAAATTTCAAAAGGTAGTGTACATACTCTAAGAAATTTTGAAACTAACATGAGAAGTTTAAATGATGTTGTTTCACAGTCTGGAATTATATTTAGAGATTTAATGATGCAATCGAAACAAATTAATGAAATTGTAGATGTAATAACGAATATTTCAAGTCAGACGAGTTTGCTAGCTTTAAATGCAAATATTGAAGCTGCGAGGGCAGGCGAGCATGGAAAAGGTTTTGCTATTGTAGCGAGTGAAGTGTTAAAGCTTGCTGAAGAATCAAATCGTTCTGCGGGAAGAATTCAAGGGATTTTGAAGGAGTTTAGTAATCAAGCAAGTAAGGTAGAAGTGCAAGTAGAGAAGTCAGAAAGAGTACAAGAAGAATGTAACGAGATGTTAGCAAGTGTTTTAACAAATGTAACTGATTTAGGAAAGTTTATTGATGCGATTAATAAAGTAATGCGAGAGGTTGTTGTTCATCAAGAAAGTTTCCAAGTTAAAACGACGAATATTGTAAAGGATGTTACGCATGCTTCTAACGTAATTCAGCAAACTTCTACAGCTACAGAAGAAGTGCTAGCGAGTGTGGAAGAAGAAAAACATCGAAATGATACGTCAGTGAAGACGTTACAAACTGTTAGCGAGCAAGTGAAGTTGTTAGAAGATATTTTAGAAAAGTAATATTGCTTAGAAAGAGCACGAGTGATGTGCTCTTTTTTCATTGAAACGAATACTTGATAGGAATTTAATTGCTTTTCTGCGCGTTTTCTGCCAAGCTTAAGGAGATAAAGTGAGACTAGTACATACTGATTATTAGCCCTCACCAATCAAGCTATCCGCAAATAGCGGAATAAAATACTTCAAAGAAAGAATTATATAGGTGACGCATATGATCGAAGTTAAGACTTCTGAACTTAGTGATGGAGAATTTAATAGAGGTGTATTTGCAACTCGTGATATTAAAAAGGGTGAGTTGATACACGCAGCACCAGTTATCTCTTATCCGAATGAACAGCATGAACATATTGAGAAAACGTTACTTGCTGATTACGCATTTGAGTATGGAATCAATCATACGGCAATCCTTTTAGGATATGGTATGTTATTTAATCATTCATATACACCGAATGCAACGTATGACATCGTTTTTGAGAATCATACATTTAACTTCTATGCTTATAAAGATATAAAAGCAGGAGAAGAAATTTTAATCAATTATAATGGTGAAGTTGATAACGATGAGCTGTTATGGTTTGATAAAGAAAAAGAAGAGAACGAAAAGTAATATAAAGAGTATAGAAAGAGCACATTCTGTGGGATGTGCTCTTTTTTATTGATGTAAATAAAGTAAAAAGTACAAAAAAATACCACTTTCTTTTTGTGTGGTATAGTAAGATACTGAGGGATAGTGTTTTGAAAAAGTCATATATTTTACAAATTGTTGTCTTTCTGATGACATGTCAAGTTTAGTAGTCCATTTGGGTTGCTTTATTATGCAATATATATTTTAATATGAGTGGCACCTCTTATAAATTAAGAGGTTTATAGGTGTCTCGAATTGATTTTGGGTACACTGTATCCACCACTTTAGGTTTTTTCATGTACGTGGGGATATTATGGGCCCGTATAACGGGATAAAATGAATATAGAAATAGAGGAATCGTAAAATGAATATGCAAGAGGTTTATAAATATTTAAGTACGGTATTGCCTGAAGGACATGTTAAACAAGATGAAATGTTAAAGAATCATACGCATATTAAAGTTGGCGGAAAAGCAGATGTTTTTGTTGCGCCTACAAATTATGATGAAATTCAAGAAGTTATTAAATATGCGAACGAATATAATATTCCAGTTACGTTTTTAGGAAATGGATCGAATGTCATTATTAAAGATGGTGGAATTCGCGGGATTACAGTAAGTTTAATTCATATTACAGGTGTTACTGTAACAGGAACGACGATTGTAGCACAGTGTGGTGCAGCAATTATTGACGTATCACGTATTGCCTTAGACCATAACTTAACGGGTCTTGAGTTTGCTTGTGGTATTCCAGGTTCAGTTGGCGGAGCATTATATATGAATGCTGGTGCATACGGCGGTGAAATTTCGTTTGTATTAACAGAAGCTGTCGTAATGACAGGTGATGGAGAGCTACGTACTTTGACGAAAGAAGCATTTGAATTTGGATATCGTAAGAGTGTATTTGCGAACAACCATTACATTATTCTTGAAGCGAGATTTGAACTTGAAGAAGGTGTACATGAAGAAATTAAAGCCAAAATGGATGATTTAACGTTTAAACGTGAGTCAAAACAGCCTCTAGAATATCCTTCATGTGGTAGCGTATTTAAGCGCCCACCAAATAACTTTGCTGGTAAGTTAATTCAAGACTCAGGACTACAAGGTAAGCGAATTGGTGGAGTAGAAGTTTCTTTAAAACACGCTGGATTTATGGTGAATGTTGATAACGGAACAGCACAAGATTACATCGATTTAATTCACTTCGTACAAAAGACAGTTGAAGAGAAATTTGGCGTGAAGTTGGAGCGAGAAGTAAGGATTATTGGAGAAGATAAAGAATAACGAAATACGTATGAAGATATGAATTATTTTAAAATAACATTTGGGTATTGTTGACAATTTGTTTTCGATTCAATATAATGGCTAATAATTTAACAAGTAACATACGTTGAAAGAGCCCAGTAGCAGTTTGTCACTGTTAACGAGAGAGCTAGGGGTTGCTGGAACCTAGCACAAACAAACTTGCGAATTACACTCTGGAGTATCTTAGGTAATGCTAAGCGGACTAGCAATCGATATTATTGCTAAGAGTGGTATGAGTAGCTATGCTATTTATGCAAACTGGGTGGTAACACGGTGAATAATCGTCCCTATGTCTATCGTAGACATAGGGGCTTTTTTGTTTTTAAAAAATAAAGGGGATGACAAAAGATGAATATTATTGATGAATTAGAATGGCGCGGCGCCGTTAATCAGCAGACTGACGAAGAAGGCTTACGTAAGCTAGTAGAAGAGAAAAAGATTTCACTATACTGCGGAGTTGATCCAACTGGTGATAGTATGCATATCGGACATTTGATTCCGTTTATGATGATGAAGAGATTCCAATTAGCTGGCCATCATCCTGTTATTTTAATTGGCGGGGCAACAGGAACAATTGGTGATCCGAGTGGACGACAATCAGAGCGTCAGCTTCAAACGTTAGAAGTGGTTCAGCATAATGTAGATGCGTTAACAGCACAAATGAAAAAGCTATTTGATTTTGGTGGAAATAGCGAAGTGAAGATGGTAAATAACTATGATTGGACACATGAAATAAATATTATTGAGTTTTTACGTGATTACGGGAAAAACTTTAGCATCAATAGCATGTTAGCGAAGGATATTGTAGCAAGCCGTTTAGATACAGGTATTTCTTTCACAGAATTCACGTACCAAATTTTGCAAGCGATGGACTTCCACCATTTATACACGAAAGAGGATGTTCAACTTCAAATTGGTGGCAGTGACCAATGGGGAAATATTACGAGTGGTTTAGATTTAATTCGTAAGTTAGAAGGTCATGAGGCGAAAGTATTCGGATTAACGATTCCGTTATTATTAAAATCGGACGGTACGAAGTTTGGTAAATCAGCGGGTGGTGCGGTTTGGCTTGATCCTGAAAAAACGACACCGTTTGAATTTTACCAGTTCTGGGTAAATACAGATGACCGTGACGTAATTAAATACTTGAAATACTTTACGTTCTTAACGAAAGAGCGTATTGATGAATTAGCAACGAAGGTAGAAACAGAGCCTCATAAACGTGAAGCGCAAAAAGTGTTAGCGGAAGAAATGACGAAATTTGTTCATGGAGAAGAGGCGTTCCTGCAAGCTGAGAAAATTACAGCAGCGTTATTTAGCGGAGATATTAAATCGTTAACAGCTGATGAAATTGAACAAGGCTTTAAAGAAATGCCAACATTCCAGTCTTCAAAAGAGACGAAAAACATCGTAGAGTGGCTAGTCGATTTAGGGATTGAACCATCTAGACGACAAGCACGCGAGGACATTAATAATGGTGCGATTTCTATGAATGGTGAGAAAGTAACAGATGTGGGTACAGATGTTACTGTAGAAAATTCATTTGATGGAAGATTTATTATTATTCGTAAAGGGAAGAAGAACTACAGTCTTGTGAAATTAGGATAATAAGTAAGGCTGGAAAATATATCGGCGATTTTTCGAATATATCGACCGTAACTCAAATTATATCGGCGATTTTCGAAATATATCAGCGCAAATCCGAATATATCAGCGATTTTCCCAATATATCGATTTACCGACAAAAAGCGACAATAAGAACTGTTCCGAACGGGACAGCTTTCATTATAAAAAGTCAGTATATTTAGATAAATTTAAAGGGTATATAATTTTTTTGACGAATAAATAAGTTAGAGAAAATTACGGATAAAAAATAGCCCGAACCATGCAGGGCATGATTCGGGCTTATATTCAGATTAGTAAGCTAAGCTGAATAGACCTTTAATGTGTGATAAGTAACGAACGTTACTTGCTTCTTTCATTAATGATGCTGGTAAGCCTTTAAGTGGAGTATTACTTGCTCCAATTGTAGCAACCGCATCTTTACGTCCTAGACTAGCAAGTGTTCCAGAGTTTACAGGTGCGAACTCTTCCAATGCTTTGCCTTCTAGTGCTGCGTATAAGTTGTATCCAATTAACTCACCCATTTGCCAAGCGATTTGTGCAGTTGGTGGGTATGGACGTCCGTCTGGAGCGAAGACAACAGCGCTGTCTCCAGCAACGAATACGTCTTTGTGAGAAGTAGATTGTAGGTATGCATCAACTGTTGCACGTCCACGGTTAACTTCAAGACCTGATTCACCGATTAATGGGTTACCTTGTACGCCGCCTGTCCAAACGAATGTGTTAGCAACAAGTTTTTGACCGTCTTTTAAGTCGATTTCATTGCCAGCAACGTTTGTTACAGGAAGACCAGTTAAGAATGTAACACCGCGTGCTTCTAGGCTAGTAGTTGCACGTTCGATTAAGTGGTCTGGTAATACTGGAAGGATTTTTGGACCTGCTTCAACAAGAAGAAGTTTCACTTCTTTTGGATTTACGCCGTGGCTTTTTGCAAGTTTAGGCATAATGTCAGCAAGCTCACCAACTAGCTCAACGCCAGTTAATCCGCCACCACCGATTACGATTGTAGCATCAGCTTCGTTTTTCGTTTTCGCGTATTCACGAATACGGTCTTCAACGTGTTTGTAGATTTTGTTTGCATCAGCAGCCGATTTTAATACCATGCTGTTTTCTTCTAGTCCTGGAATACCGAAGTAAGCAGTTTTACTTCCTAAAGCAACTACAAGTGCATCGTAAGATAAAGTAGTGCCACCAGCTAGTTTGATTTCTTTGCTATCAACTGAGAATGACTCAACTGTTGCGATTTTAAGATCGATGTCTTTCCCTTTGAAAAGCTTTGTAAGTGGCATTGCAACTGCTTGCTCAGACATGTTACCAGCTG
Source organism: Bacillus cereus group sp. BceL291 (assembly GCF_051776705.1). NCBI lineage: Bacteria > Bacillati > Bacillota > Bacilli > Caryophanales > Bacillaceae > Bacillus > Bacillus cereus group sp. BceL291. Next base: position 152,405 of record NZ_JBPWAP010000005.1, read on the forward strand.
CAAGGCGGTGTAGTTCAGTGATGATTTGGTGTGTTGGGTATTGGTTAATCACTGTAACTTGTGCTTCTGATTTGCTGTAATATTTACGTACGTTTAAAGCGGCAAGAAGACCGCCATAACCAGCGCCTAAGATGACAATTTGTTTTGACATAGTATGATATCCCCCGTCTTTACTAATTGTTGTTATAAGTTAAATTATTTATTGTTACGTTCTGCACTAATTTGAAGATATGCGTTCACAAAGCGGAACATTTTTTGTGCTTGTGGATCTTTTAGTAATTTTAACAGGCCGAATAGGCCGATAACTTCGTTGCTTTCTTCAGCACGATCTTTCGCTTCGATTGCAGTTGCAGCCATGCTTTTCACTGTATCTTTTACAGGTTCTACAAGCTCTGTAATTGCACCAACAGTGTCGCTTTTTAATACTTCATCAGTAGCAACAGTTTGAGCGAAGTCATAAGACTTAGTTAAAATGTTAACAAGCTCAGTTAATTTTGGAAGCTGTTCTACTAGTGTTGTTAATGATTCTTGTACCTCAGGTTTTAACAACTGATCAAGTACATCAAGTTGTCCTTGGCTAGCAGAAATTTGTACAGTTTCTTGTTCTGGCTTTGTTTGAGTCATAGTTTCTGGCATCTCCAATTCTCCTTTACGATAGCAATACTCTTATTTTTTATAAGTAAGATAGTAAACGTTTACGAAACTTTATACAAAGTTTCACAAAACACAATAAAATGCCTTTAAATTTATGACAGCAAGTAAGCTGCAAACATAAATCTAAAACCATAACGTCTTACTTATTATTTATGAACTGTCCGATACATGGCTTGTCCGCATAATGGAAAAGCTCCGTTACCGGAAAGTGTATATAATATATATCCTATATTATATACTATATACACCTATGTTAACATAAAAATGATTCCTAATTATTTGATATTGAGTGTATAACGTAGTGCTGACAAGGTATGAAAGCGTATAAAATATTTTGTTCCAGTTAGAAATGTATATACATATAAAGAAAAAAAGGAAAAAATGAACAAATTCATGTTCGTTTTTTCCTTTTTCCTATTATTCACCTTCTACAATTAGCATCGATGTGTTACCGCTTTTTTCAAGATGGCATTCGCCCCAAGTACAAAGAGAATCAAGAATGGACTCTAAAGACCAACCGTATTCTGTAAGTGAATATTCTACTTTTGGTGGTACTTGATTGTATACTTTTCTTTGAATAACCCCATCGTCTTCTAATTCACGTAATTGCTGAGTTAACATTTTTTGTGTAATCCCAGGCATTAAACGTTTTAGTTCACTCGTTCTTTTTGTGCCTTTCGTTAGATGACAAAGGATAACAACCTTCCATTTTCCACCGATAACCTCTAAAGTCGCTTCAACGGGAATATTATATTTCTTCATATAAAAATCTCCTTTGATGAATGTAGATTTAAGTTCTCCAACAAAAGAAGCTAAATAATTAAATGTTACTAAAAAGTGCCTATAGCACTTTAAAGTACGTACTTTTTATCATGTTGAATATGTTCCATAATAGCATACGTAAGAGGGAAATGAGTAGTACGGTACTAAAAAGTGCCTATGTTACTTTTAGGTACCTATCGTACTTTTAAGTGCGTTCTTCAAAAAAAGAGTAAAGCCATTCATAATAGCGTATATCAACAGTAAAGTTATTTTTGTAGAAGATAAAAAGGCCTTTTTATCATACTATTATGATTGGATTTCTCGCATTAAGGAGGAGTTCAATTGAATTCATATACAGTATCTTCTTCGGTTATGCAGACGAATCGGAGAAGTATGTTTGCTTTATTAGCACTAGCAATTAGTGCGTTTGGAATTGGTACAACTGAATTTATTAGTGTCGGCTTATTACCATCTATCTCAGAGGATTTACATGTTTCTGTTACAACAGCGGGGTTAACTGTTTCTTTATATGCATTAGGAGTAGCGTTTGGTGCTCCAGTATTAACGTCATTAACAGCTAGTATGTCGCGAAAGACGTTATTAATGTGGATTATGATTATTTTCATTATTGGTAATGGAATTGCGGCGGTAGCAACAAGTTTTACTGTGTTACTTATTGCGAGGGTTGTATCTGCATTTGCGCATGGTGTTTTTATGTCAATTGGATCTACAATTGCGGCTGCGCTTGTACCTGAGAATAAACGTGCAAGTGCAATAGCATTTATGTTTACTGGTTTAACTGTTGCGACTATTACAGGTGTACCAATTGGAACATTTATCGGTCAACAATTTGGCTGGAGGGCCTCGTTTATTGTTATTGTGGCCATTGGAATCGTTGCTTTAATCGCCAATAGTATGCTAATTCCTCCTAATTTAAAAAAAGGTACGTCTGTATCATTTCGCGATCAATTTAAGCTGATTACGAATGGAAGACTGTTACTTTTATTTATTATTACTGCATTAGGATACGGGGGAACGTTCGTAACATTTACGTATTTATCTCCGTTATTACAAGAAGTAACAGGATTTAAAGCAAGTACCGTTACAATTATTTTGTTAGTATACGGAATTGCAATTGCGATTGGGAATATGGTCGGGGGAAAATTATCAAACCATAATCCGATTCGAGCGTTATTTTACATGTTCTTTATTCAAGCGATTGTATTATTTGTTTTAACATTTACAGCGCCATTTAAAGTCGCTGGATTCATCACAATTATTTTCATGGGACTATTCGCATTTATGAATGTTCCAGGGCTACAAGTGTATGTTGTTATATTAGCTGAGAGGTTTGTACCTAGCGCTGTTGATGTAGCATCGGCGATTAACATTGCAGCATTTAACGCAGGAATTGCTCTTGGTGCTTACTTGGGCGGTATTGTAACGAACTCGTTAGGATTAATTCATACGGCTTGGGTAGGTGGAATTATGGTAGTAGGTGCTGTTGTTTTAACTGCGTGGAGTATGACATTAGAAAAAAGAGATCAAGTAAAATAAAAGGAGAGAAAATAAAATGAAAAACTTACAAAGTAAAACAGTATTAAATAATGGTGTAGAAATGCCTTGGTTCGGTTTAGGTGTATTTAAAGTAGAGGATGGACCAGAACTTGTAGAAGCAGTGAAATCGGCGATTAAAGCAGGATACCGCAGCATTGATACAGCTGCAATTTACGGAAATGAAAAAGCTGTAGGTGAAGGAATTCGCGCGGGTATAAAAGAAGCAGGCATTTCTCGTGAAGATTTATTCATTACTTCAAAAGTGTGGAATTCGGATCAAGGATATGAAACGACACTTGCTGCATATGAAGAAAGCTTAAAAAAATTAGAGCTGGAGTATTTAGATTTATACCTTGTTCATTGGCCTGTAGAAGGGAAATACAAAGATACGTGGAGAGCGTTAGAAACACTTTATAAAGAAAAACGCGTACGTGCAATTGGGGTAAGTAATTTCCAAATTCATCACTTACAAGATGTAATGAAAGAGGCAGAAATTAAACCAATGATTAACCAAGTAGAATACCACCCTCGTTTAACACAAAAAGAATTACAAGCTTTCTGTAAAGAACAAGGTATTCAAATGGAAGCATGGTCACCACTTATGCAAGGTCAATTATTAGATAACGAAAAATTACAAGAAATTGCTGAGAAACACGGTAAAACAACAGCGCAAGTTATTTTACGTTGGGATCTTCAAAATGGAGTAATCACTATTCCAAAATCAACGAAAGAACACCGCATTATTGCAAATGCCGATATATTTAATTTCGAATTAACGAAAGAGGATATGGAAAAAATCGATGCGTTAAATCAAAATCACCGCGTTGGTCCAGATCCTGATAACTTCGATTTCTAAGATTAAAGTAAGAAAGAAGAGTGCGTAAAAGCACTCTTTTTTTGTGCATAAAAATAGTTTCTAAATAAATACTACTTAGTATTAAGTTTGTGATAAGGGGCTGTAAACATGAATATAAAGCAATCGTTCAAGATTTTAGCTATGTTTTTAAGTGTTTTATTTGTGTTATTCCCGCTTCAAAAAGCATTTGCAGAAGTTATGGACCATACAAAGTATGAAATGAATTGGAGTTATAGTAAGTCAAAGAAGAAACCAATTCGAACAGAGCTTATTAAAACCGCAGATGGCAAAATTGCTTTTTGCTTAAATGTAGATTTGAAATCTCCAAGTGGTCAAGATTTACCGGAAATGGGGAAAGTGGATATTAACGTATACCGTGTACTATTGAATGGATATCCACAAAAGAGTCCACAAGAATTAGGTGTTTCTGATTGGAGAGAAGCACATTACGCAACGCAGCTTGCAGTGTGGAATGCGTTAAAACAAATCGATATTAATGATTTAGATTTCCGCAATAAAAATGTAGAGAAAGTAACGAAAGACATTGTTGCAAAAGCAAGCGCTAGTGAAGAGTTACAAGAAATTACGATGAGTGTAACTCCTACAGAAGAACAAGAAGCAGTATTAAAAAATGATTTCTTTGAAACAGGTTTATATACAGTAGAAACAAATGCAAAAAGCGGAACGTATAAAGTACAAGCAACAGGTGCACCAGCGGGCGTGAAATTTGCAAATGAAAAAGGCGAAACAAAAACAGAATTTAATGTAGGAGAAAAGTTCCGCATTTTAATTCCAAAACAAACACCAGCTGGTGGATTTAGCTTTAAAGTATCAGGAAATTTAACGAAATTACAAGGGATTGCGCATAAAGGTACATCGACTATTCAAAATGCAGTAGTATTACTTGAGCGTAGTGAAGAAAAAACAAGTCCAGAGTTAGCGGTAAGTTGGAAAAAGGCTGAGGCTCCAAATAAACCAAATAAGCCATATACTCCAAATGAACCGCATAAACCGAATCAAAAGAGATAATGAAAAAGCATTGGCGTATGCCAATGCTTTTTCATATGAATTCTTTAAAGGTATATCGAGATAATAATTAATCGAGTGAAACACTATTTTAACGTTTTAAAAAGTATTTAAAAATAATAAAATGTGACAAAATCCAAACGTTACAATAAATAGATTTTATTCACGAAATTGTAACATTATTCTAATTAGAGAGGCTATCAAACAAAGTGTAAAGCGTGTAAAATTCATTTGGAAAAACTACCTATAGATGGTCATATATGAAGAAAATGTAAGTTTTTATTGTTATTTTTATTTTTAGATGTATAGATGACAATACTGAAAAATATCTTTTACTATTCTCTTTTTTATGTAGCAAGAGAACTCATCACAAATAGAGAGAAGTGAGGAGGGCATATTACATATAAATTTTACAATGTAAGAAAGCGAATGCATGGAGAGAAATGCGGTAGTAATATATACAGGTGCGCGAGGTGTTAGTCCATTCATTAAATGTTTTTATAGAAATAATAGGATTACTTATTAGATGAATATATAGGGTAGTTTATCTAAATAAAGGAACAGGGGACACAGATTATGTCGAAGAAAAAGACGATTAGGGTATTAGTAGCTGGAATATGTATATCTACATTATTATCGCCAGTAGCTTTCGAAGCATCGAAAGGATATGCAGCACCTTTGGAAGAAAATAAAGGTGGGAAATTAGAAGAGGTAAAAGAGAATAAGTTTGAGCAGAGAGTATTTCAGTTGCCGGGGAAAGGTAGCGTAGAAGAAGAAAATAATCGTTTAAGAGTTACTTGGAAACTTTCCGCTAATGAACCGACTGGAATTTATGCAGAGCCAAATGAAGAGATTACAATTGACATAAAAGGAACGCAGTCTATCCAAGCTTTTATTGGAACGAGATCTTATGATGAAAAGGACCCAGAGGAGTTTGATTTAAAACCAGGGAAAAATGTTATTTCATCTTCAAGAGGCGGTATTTTATATTTTTATAATATGAATAACGAAGGAGAAGTAACAGCTTCCGTTACAAATGGTGGTAGTCACTTTCCTTTATTTATTTTAGGTAAGCATACAAAAAAAGATTGGGATGAAATGTTAAAAAAATATAAGGATCCTTATGCAGTTGAATTAAAAGGTGAGAGAAGCTTAATTACTACTACTTATGATTCTGTGCAGAAATATATGAAGAATACGGATCCAACAGATTTAATGAAATTGCATGATAAGATTATCCGTTTAGAAAACACAGTGGCAGGATTATCTGAGGACAGTGTTGGGTTTGCAAAATCTCCAACTCATTATGTTCAGTTTGTTGAAAAACGGAAGCCTGCTAAAGGGGACTTTATGTTTGCAAAACATTATCATACAGGATATATTCCAACTGCAATGAATAGAGTTTTAGATATAGAGGTACTTGAGAAGGATGGATGGGGACCGTGGCATGAAGTTGGTCATTTACATCAGCAAGAACCGTGGAAGTGGTCTAAAGTAAGGGAAGTAACAGTAAATATTTACTCATTAGCTGTTCAAAAGGCGTTAGGGAATCAATTAGAAATGGATGAGCACTATAAAAACTCATTTGAGTATTTAGAGAAGCCTAAAGCAGAAAGATTCATTGATGACATTAATCCTCTTACAATGTTTTGGCAATTAAATGTAGTGTATGGAGAACATTTTTATCCTAGGTTACATCAAGCTTATCGTTTGTTACCTCAGAGTGAAATGCCTCATTCTGATGAAGAGAAAAAGCAGCTATTTATTTATATGACATCGCAAGTGACAGGGCAAAATTTAATTCCTTTCTTTGAGGAATGGGGATTAACACCAAATGATGATATTAGAGAGAAAATAGAAAAATCAAAGTTACCTAAATTAGAAAAGGAAATCTGGAAAGCTACAGATAGTAATGATATTCGTGAGAAGCAAGTTGAACCGTATAAGGTTCCATATGGTGAACCTGCTAATGAAGTACAAAATCTTTTAGTTGGTACAGATTCTGACGAGAATGAAGCAAGTAAACTTGTTCGAAATTTAGGTGAGAATGTAAAAGTAACAGGAAAGATTGTATGGCCTAAACTAGAGAATGGTAAACAGGAAGTGTTAGTAGAAATTGGGGATGAGAAAGGAAATAAAAATTCAATTCCTGTCCAAGTTAACGGATTTTATGATGACAGTATAGTTTTTCAAGGACTTTCAGATGATGTAATGTCGACAGTGACACTTCACCACAATAAGAAGAAATTAAATGTAAACTTTACTAATAATGAAATACATTACCGTTTTGAAAAAGAAGAATATATGGGCTTAACGCTATATGATCGAAATGGGATTGAAAAGAAACGCGTATCTGCAGAAGGACAAGAAACGGGAAAAAGATTTGCGATGGAACTAAATGAATTGGATTTTGAATATGGTGATGTAGTAAAAGTATTCCATGCAGAACCGGATCGTCTGAAGTGGTACCAAAATAATACACTTGTAGATCAAGGGAAGGCTAAAAATAAAAAAGAGAAATTATTCCAAATCACTGAGCAAGGGTTCGAATTAAAAGATAGTTTACAAGAAGTGACGGCGAAACCGCAAAAAGTAGTAGTCGGAATGGGTGTAGACAAACTAGATCCGAAAGAATTTGTACAAGTAAAAAATGGAGAAGTGGTTGGTTTTGCAGAAAAACCAAATACATCAAAAATCGGAGAACAAAAAGTAAAAGTAGAAACGAAAGATCGATTTGGAAATAAGAAAGTGACAGAAGTTCCTCTAACAGTAACATATGGAGATAGCCTACTTGTATATGGGCTAAGCTATAGAGATGGTGACTTAAAATCAATTGTAACTTTGCATCATGATACGAAAAAACTGAGTGCGACAGATACAAAGAACCTAATTCATGATTACTTTAAAGATGAAAAGTATTTTGAATTCACATTGTACGATAAAGAAGGAAGAGTGAAGAAAAATATAGCAGTAAAAGGTTTAGAGAATACGCAAGAATTTGCTAAGGAAGTAAATGGAATTGCATTTGAGTATGGAGATGTAGTGAAAGTATATCATGCGGAATCTTCTCGTTTACATTGGTATCAAAAAGATGTATATGTGGGCGAAGGAAAAAGTAAAGAGATAAAGGAATTAGTCTTCAAAATAACTGAAAATGGATTTGAAAGATTAGACGATGAGCAAACAGTAAAAGCAAATCCGCAGCAAGTAGTAATCGGAACAAATAGCGAAACGCTAGACGTGAAGAACTTTGTTGAAGTACAGGGTGGAGAAGTAGTAGATTTTGTAGGGAAAATAGATATGACAAAAATTGGTCAGCAAACAGTGAAAGTAGAAACGAAAGATCGTTTTGGAAATAAGAAAGTGACGGAAGTTCCTGTAGAAGTGACATATGGGGATAGTCTAGTCTATCAAGGTGTGTCCGATGTTACACGTTCAATTATTACGTTAAACCACGCTGAAAAGAAATTACATGCAACATTTACAAATGATGAGATTCATTATCGCTTTGTAAATGAACAGTATATAGGCCTTACGATTTATGATCAAAATGGAACTGAGAAAAAGCATGTAACCGCAGAAGGACAAGAAACTTCGCAGAATTTTGCAGAACAAGTAAATGGTATGGCGTTCGAGTATGGTGACGTATTGAAAGTGTATCATGCCGAGTCAGATCGTTTAAGTTGGTATAAAAAGAGTGAGTTAGTTGGAAAAGGAGATAAGAAAAAGTTTAAAGAAATTTCCTTTAAGGTTACTCCAAATGGTTTAGAACAAGTGTAATAATAAAAAAAGCTCGTAAAACATTATGTTTTACGAGCTTTTTCTATTATTCAGCTTCAGAAACTACTGTGAAGCGTTCGTTTACATGTTTTGGGTTTTCAATCTCATCAAGTGCTGCAACTGCGAAGTCTTCGTAACTTACGTAGCTATCACCTTTTGAGTTAACAAGAAGATTGTCTTTGCCAGCTTTGTAAGAACCAGTGCGTTTTCCTAATGCGAATAGTGCAGAAGGGCTGATGAATGTCCAAGTGATATCATTTGTTTGTTGTAAAATTTCTAAGTTTTTACCTTGGTTTTGAGCTGTTGCAAGATATTCTTTCGGGAAACCTGGTGTCTCAAATACACGTGTTGTTTTCTCTTCGTCTACAAATAAGCTTCCAGCGCCTCCAACTACAAGTAATTTTGTATTTGGTGCGCCTTTCATAGCTTCAATAAGTACGTTTCCTGCATCTACGTGAAGGTGTTCTTCGCCTGCTGGAGCACCGAATGCATTTACAACTACGTCAAATGCCTGCAGGTCGTTAGATGTAAGAGAGAATACATCTTTCTCTAAAACTTTTACGTTTTCTTCTGTAATTTTTGCAGCGTTTCTTACGATTGCAGTTACTTCATGTCCGCGATCCAATGCTTCTTTTAAAATACGACTTCCTGCTTTACCAGTTGCTCCGATAATTCCGATTTTCATAATAAATCCCTCCAAAGTGTTTTGTTAAAGTGTATATCTGAAAGTAAATGAATTTGTTGTAATTAGGTTTGTTACAACCTGTTGTAATAATTATAGTTACAGGTTGGTATTTTTGTCAATAGGGTTGTTTGTGAATTTATTTTTTGTTTTAGTATGCACAGTTAGAGGGAGGGTAGTCAGTCATAAAGATATTGTTACTGTGAACCTGGCTAATATTTGGAAATTGCAAATTGTCGAAAAATGTTGATTTTTGAATGTTTTTTAAATATAATTCGTTTTATGGAGAAAAGGAGGGGTTAATTGTATGAATATTTTAGAGCAATTTATTTCATCAACAAATACAATTCTTTGGTCATATATTCTTATTGCAATGTTAATTGGTTTAGGTCTTTATTTTTCTATTAAATTGAAATTCGTACAAATTACTCATTTAGGGGAAATGGTTCGTTTAATGAGTGATGGACTAACTGGAAAGACACGTAAAAAGGGCAGCGTATCATCGTTCCAAGCATTTTGTATGAGTTCTGCAGCTCGTATTGGTATCGGGAACTTAGCTGGTGTAGCGTTAGCTATTTCTATGGGAGGACCTGGAGCTGTATTTTGGATGTGGGTTATTGCGATTATCGGGGCTTCTTCAAGTTTCGTAGAAAGTACGCTTGCACAAATTTATAAAATAAAAGATGGCAGTGGCTTCCGTGGTGGTCCTGCTTATTATATGGAAAAAGGTTTAAATAAACGTTGGATGGGGATTTGGTTCTCTATTCTGATTACAATTAGTTACGGTTTAATTTTCAACTCAGTACAAGCAAACACAGTTACATTAGCGTTTAAAAATGCATTTGGTATTGAGCGTTACGTTGTTGGGATTGTATTAGCAGTATTAGTTGCGGTTATTATTTTTGGTGGTGTAAAAAGTATTGCACGTATGTCGGAAATGATTGTTCCGCCAATGGCAATTCTTTATATTGCAGTAGCGATTTTCGTTGTTATTAAAAACTTCTATTTACTACCAGATGTGTTTACAGAAATCTTTAAAGGTGCATTCGGTTTAGATTCAGCTGTAGGCGGTGGTATCGGTGCTGCGATGAAATATGGTATTCAGCGCGGATTATTTGCGAATGAAGCAGGTATGGGTAGTGCACCAAACGCGGCAGCGACGGCTGATGTAACGCATCCAGCTAAACAAGGTTTTATTCAAACAATTGGTGTTTTAGTAGATACATTCTTAGTATGTACATCAACAGCATTTATCGTACTATGTTCTGGTGCATATAAAGCAACGAACTTAGAAGGTATTGAATTAACGCAAAATGCATTAAGTTCACAAATTGGTCCATGGGCGAGCAGTTTCTTAGCGATTATTATTTTCTTATTCGCTTTCAGTTCACTTCTAGGAAACTACTACTATGGTGAAACAAATATTGAATTTATTAAGCAAAGTAAAACGTGGTTAACAATTTACCGTATTGCGGTAGTTGGAATGGTATTATTCGGTTCTGTTGCGACGCTTCAAGTTGTATGGAATATGGCAGACTTATTTATGGGTCTAATGGTAATAACGAACTTAATTGCGATTACACTTCTTGGCCGATTTGCGTACGCGGCATTAACAGACTATGTAAGGCAAAAGAAACAAGGGAAAGATCCAGTCTTCAGTGCAGATTCTATTCCTGGTTTAACGAATACAGAGTGCTGGGATAAGCCAGTGGTAACAGATAAAGAAAAAGCAGTGTAATTGAAAAGGCGAGCATCGAGGTAAATTTGATGCTCGCCTTTTTTGTTGTAGTAAATGATGAAAAGGGTGAGGGGTAATTATTAATATAACTTTTTTGTTTGTTCCTCTCGTTATTTGTGGGGAACGTACTGTTTTAAAAGTATGGCTGGGCGAAGAGGATAAGAGATTGAGTATTGGATAAATGCATGTAATAGCTATATTTTTATGGAAAAACACGTATGTTAATATAGTTAACGTATTCATGTCATGAAACCTAACATAAAGTTCTTGATTACTAAAAGTTTTTAGAATATAATTTTCTTATTGTTAGGAAGAGGGGGCAATGCAAATATGGATTTTTTAGCTAGGGTAATTGGGGATGTAAATAATATCCTTTGGTCATATGTCATTATTGCGATGTTAATTGGGTTAGGGCTCTATTTTTCATTTCGTGTGAAATTTGTCCAAGTTCGTTACTTCGGTGAAATGATTCGATTACTTGGGGATGGAGCAAGCTCGAAAACGAGGAAAGCGCAAAAAGAGAAGAGCGGCGTATCATCATTCCAAGCATTTTGTATGAGTACAGCTTCTCGTGTAGGTACTGGTAACTTAGCTGGTGTAGCTATCGCAATTTCAGCGGGTGGTCCAGGAGCAGTATTTTGGATGTGGTTAATCGCGGTAATTGGGGGTGCTTCTGCATTTGTAGAGAGCACATTAGCGCAAATTTATAAAGTGAAAGATGGGAATGCATTCCGTGGGGGCCCAGCGTATTATATGGAAAAGGGTTTAAATAAACGCTGGTTAGGTGTTGTGTTCTCTGTTCTAATAACAGTAAGTTTCGGATTGATTTTTAATGCTGTACAGTCTAATACTGTAGCGGCAGCTTTTGATGGGGCATTCAAAACAGATAGTAGATTAGTCGGTCTTGTTATGGCTGGTTTACTTGCAGTTATTATTTTCGGCGGAGTAAAACGAATTGCACGCGCGGTTGAAATGATTGTTCCAGTAATGGCAATTATTTATGTAGCAGTGGCATTATTCGTTGTCGTAACAAACATTACGTCAATTCCATATGTATTTAAAGAAATTTTCTTACATGCTTTCGGAATTAAAGAAGTAGTAGGCGGAGGATTAGGAGCTGCGATTTTATTAGGGGTAAAACGTGGGTTATTCTCAAATGAAGCAGGTATGGGTAGTGCGCCGAACGCAGCAGCGACTGCAAACGTAACGCATCCAGTTAAACAAGGTTTTATTCAAACTTTAGGGGTATTTACAGATACATTATTAATTTGTAGTTGTACAGCATTTATTATTCTTTTATCAGATGTGCATAATGCAGCTGATTTAAATGGAATTCAATTAACGCAGCAGGCGTTAAGTCAACATATCGGTCCATGGGCTTCTATATTTGTAGCAGTTGCAATCTTCTTGTTTGCATTTAGTTCATTAGTAGGTAACTACTACTATGGTGAAACAAATATTGAATTCTTAAATGGAAGTAAAGTGCTATTAACAGCGTACCGCATTGCTGTACTTGGTATGGTTATGTTAGGATCTGTAGCGACAATTCAAATCGTTTGGGATGTAGCAGATTTATTCATGGGTATTATGGCTGTTATTAACTTAGTGGCGATTGTATTCCTCTCTAAGTATGCTTTTGCGGCATTATCAGATTACGTAAATCAAAAGAAACAAGGGAAAGATCCGGTATTCTATGCGGGTTCTATTCCAGGTTTGAAAAATACAGAGTGCTGGGATAAGTCAGCAGTAGCTGATAAAGAAAAAGCAGTATAATGAGGTGAGCATCAAGTGAAACTTGATGCTCATTTTTTGTTTTATCCAGTTGTTTATAGATGGTAAAAGACGAACATTTATGAGTATTTCATAATTAAATGTAATTTTTTAAAGAAAAGTGCGGATATGAGTTGTGATTTATGTTAGAATGGAAAATGCCTTTGAAACAAGAGTTTTTATGACATTTCCTATCCAATCGAAGGTTACGGAGGAGAAATGGAAAGTTCGGATTATTTCTTGTTTTGAATGGTCAGACGTTCAACGTTAATGAAGAGTTAAATGGAGGATTTTATTAATGAAGTTTGTTATGTTCCTTGTAGGATTACTCGTTGTATTTGTACTCGGTTTTCTTATAAGTGCCGATCGAAAGAAGATTAAGTATAAACCAATCGCAATTATGCTTATTATTCAGCTAGCATTATCTTATTTCTTATTAAATACGCAAGTTGGTTATATTTTAGTAAAAGGAATTTCAGATGGATTTGGCGCACTTCTTGGATATGCGGAAGCTGGAATCGTTTTCGTATTTGGTGGTCTTGTTAATAAAGGAGAGGTTTCATTCTTCTTAACAGCGCTATTACCAATCGTATTCTTTGCGGTTTTAATCGGAATTCTGCAACACTTTAAAATTTTACCGATATTTATTCGTGCTATTGGTACGTTGTTAAGTAAAGTAAATGGTCTAGGAAAACTAGAATCATATAATGCAGTAGCAGCTGCCATTGTTGGACAAGCAGAAGTATTTATTACAGTAAAAGATCAATTAAGTAAAATCCCAAAACATCGTTTATATACATTATGTGCATCTTCTATGTCGACAGTGTCGATGTCAATCGTTGGTTCTTATATGAAAATGATCGAACCGAAATATGTAGTAACAGCACTTGTATTAAATTTATTTAGTGGTTTCATTATCATTCATATTATTAACCCGTACGATATTACAGAAGAGGAAGATACACTGAAATTAGAAAATAAGAAAAAACAATCATTCTTTGAAATGCTAAGCGAGTACATTATGCTTGGTTTCACGATTGCGATTACAGTAGCAGCTATGTTACTTGGTTTCGTAGCATTAATTACAGCAATTAATAGCTTGTTTGATTCAATGTTCGGTATTACATTCCAAGCTATTTTAGGATATATTTTCTCACCATTAGCATTCGTAATGGGTATCCCGCAAGCTGAGATGGTAACAGCGGGACAAATTATGGCAACAAAATTAGTATCAAACGAGTTTGTTGCAATGCTTGATCTTGGAAAAGTAGCTGGTGATTTATCGGCTCGTACAGTTGGTATCCTTTCTGTATTCCTTGTATCATTTGCGAACTTCTCATCTATCGGAATTATCGCAGGTGCAACGAAAGGTATCGATGAAAATCAATCAAATGTTGTATCATCATTTGGTCTACGCCTTGTGTACGGTGCGACATTAGTAAGTATTCTATCAGCGATTATCGTTGGTGTTATGTTATAAAAAAGATGGCTCTAGCTCATAGCTAGGGCTATTTTTATGGTAAATTTGCATGAAAAAACCAATTAATTAGGAATATATTAACATATAAAAATCTTTTAAAATTTATATTGCATTTCGTCTAGATAACGCTTACAATTTGATTTGTAGGTGGTATCAATTTCAGACTTTCAATTATGGTAGGAGAGAAGAAGCTACCTTTTATAAATTGCAATTTATGTAAACGCTTACTGATTTTAGATGACAGTTGAATAGTTTTAGGGGTTTTAAATTTTTTTAACAACAATGGTCAGACGTCATTCGTTATACGTTATACGACCAATAACTCGTGGGAGAAGTGGAGGATTCACATATGAAGTTCGTAATGTTTCTAGTCGGTTTACTTGTAGTGTTTGTACTAGGTTTCCTTATCAGTTCAGATCGTAAGAAAATTAAATATAAACCAATTGCACTTATGCTTGTCATTCAATTGGTACTTGCGTATTTCTTACTAAATACAAAGGTCGGATTCGTATTAGTAAAAGGAATCGCAGATGGATTTGGCGCTATTTTAAAATTTGCGGAAGCTGGGGTTAATTTCGTATTTGGTGGTCTAGCAAACGATGGACAAGCACCATTCTTCTTAACAGTATTATTACCGATTATTTTCTTAGCAGTATTAATCGGGATTCTGCAACATATTAAAGTTTTACCGATTATCATTCGTGCAGTCGGTTTTCTATTAAGTAAAGTTAACGGTTTAGGAAAACTAGAATCATATAATGCGGTAGCAGCTGCAATCGTTGGTCAAGGGGAAGTATTCATTACAGTAAAAGATCAACTAAGCAAATTACCGAAAAATCGCTTATACACACTTTGTGCATCTTCAATGTCTACAGTATCGATGTCAATCGTCGGTTCTTATATGAAAATGATTGATCCAAAATATGTAGTAACGGCACTTGTATTAAACTTATTCAGTGGATTCATTATCGTTCATATCATTAATCCATATGAAGTAAAAGAAGAAGACGATATTTTAGAATTACAAGAAGACAAGAAACAAACATTCTTTGAAATGTTAGGCGAATATATTATGCTTGGTTTCTCAATCGCTGTAACAGTAGCGGCGATGTTAATCGGTTTCGTAGCATTAATTACAGCAATTAACGGTGTATTCGATTCAATTTTCGGAATCACATTCCAAAGCATTTTAGGATACATCTTCTCACCATTAGCATTCGTAATGGGTATTCCAACATCAGAGATGCTACAAGCAGGACAAATTATGGCAACAAAATTAGTAACGAACGAATTCGTTGCAATGCTTGACCTTGGAAAAGTAGCTGGTGATTTATCAGCTCGTACAGTAGGTATCTTATCTATCTTCCTTGTATCATTTGCGAACTTCTCGTCTATCGGAATTATCGCAGGTGCAACGAAGAGTATCGATGGCAAACAAGCAAACGTTGTATCATCATTCGGTTTAAAACTTGTATACGGTGCAACATTAGTAAGTATATTATCAGCGATTATCGTTGGGGTTATGCTTTAATAAATTAAGAAAAGCAATGAGCGTAGGCTCATTGCTTTTTTTGTTTAACTTGCTTTATCCAAGTCTCTTTTAAAACGTGGTTTCTCTAAATAAGTTCCCAGTCTCCACACATATTCCACTGGCCCCATTCGGTATTTCTGGAGCCAATAGGTGCTAACGAATAATTGAATCGTATAAATTCCGATGGTTAAAAGAATACCGAAGAAATAGCCGATTTTCCCGTATAAGCCAAATCCATATGCGTAAAAAATAGTTGTTGCGATAATAGATTGCGCTAAGTAATTACTAACGGACATTTTCCCCATGTTCGCCATGTATATTAGTAGACGGGTTGCTTTTTTGTAATAGAATAATAAAATGATTGTGCTTCCGTAAAAGAAGGTCATAGTTACTGGTGTAAGGCCATCTTGTAACATAATTAAAAGCGGGTGCTTTACGAACATAGCTAAGATTTTAATTGTAAAAGAGAAGAGACCGGTGGCAAACCATATTTTTTTGACAGCAGGTATATGTTTATTGACCTCAAATAGCCAGCCTTTTTTCCCTACATACATTCCGAGTAGGAACAGTGGAGACATAAAAATTATTGCGAAAACTGATATGAAAAATAATCCGAATGCACCGTCAATTCCCATGTAATCAAAAGGATTTTCAGTCAATCTAAAGTTGACGTGATCCATATAGCTTCCAGTTTGATGGACTTTATGTTCTTTTTCAGTATAAGGTGCAAAATCATTTATATTTGTAGATGGATCAGTTTGATAAGACATAAGTGTAATAAGTGCGAGTAGAATAATCGCCCAAATGAGCAAAGTTTTCGGTTTTCGATTGATGAACATCATTAAGAAAATCCCAATTATTCCGTATGCAAATAAAATATCTCCCTCCCAAACAAAAGTGCCGTGAATGTAGCCGAGTAGTAAAAGAATGATAATACGTCTTATGTATGTGGGGAAGAATTTTTTTCCTTTTGCGATAATACTTTTTTGTAACAAAATAATGCTAAGTCCAAATAGAAAAGAAAATAGGGATATAAAGTTATGTGTGCCGAAGAATTGAATAAACCAATTAGCGCCTTTATCAAGATCGCCGAATAGATAAGTTGGTTTTTCACTGGTGAAGAACCCGAATTGAATTAATGTCATATTGACTAGTAAAATGCCAAACAAAGCGAAACCACGAATTGCATCAACAGCTTCTACACGTTGATTCATTTTTCCTCTCCTCGTATATTCGTTTTTATATTGAAAATAATACCATTTTATAGCTGGCACTATGTCAAATATGAGGAAATTTAAGGTGATTTTAAGATAGAGAGCAAACAAAAAAATCACCTTAATTCATGTATTAAGGTGATTGAAATATTATTCAGCTGGAGGCGTAAATGTACGTTTCTCTAATTCAGCATCTAGCATAAACAGTGCGTTTGAATCGCTTGTAATACGTTTTAATTTTTGAATGATGCTATCGAATGAAGCTTCTTCTTCAACTTGTTCGTCAACGAACCATTTTAAGAATGTAATTGTTGCATGTTCACGCTCGTCCCAAGCGATATCAGATAAGTTGTAAATACGTTTCGTTACTTCACGCTCGTGCTCAAGTGCGACTTCAAAAGCGTTTAATACAGATTCGTATTCGTTATTCGGATTATCAAATCCAGTAATAATAGCGCGTTCTCCGCGGTCATTAATATAGTTGTAAAGCTTCATTGCGTGGAAACGTTCTTCTTCAGCTTGTACAAGGAAAAAGTTAGCGAATCCATCATAGCTCTCAGCTGTACAGTAAGCAGCCATTGCCATATAAGCATGGGCAGAGTAAAATTCAAAGTTCATTTGTTCATTTAATGCGTCGTGCAATTTTTTTGATAACATAAAATCCCCCTTAGTATTGTGACAAGAATATTATAACATAATTGATAATATTCTCATTTAGATGCTTCGAACCTTTTCGAAAGCTTTGTGACGTGTGCATCCATAATGTCTTGTAAGTCTAAATCATATTTTTGCGAAAGAATAATAAGGTTAGATAGTACATCGCCAAGTTCTTCTTTTAGTTCTTGTTTTAGCTCTTCTTCTGTTTTCGCATCTTCATCAGGGCGATCGCGGCCAATTTCAATAGCACGAACGACTCGTGAAACTTCCCCAACTTCCTCGGTTAAGAAATTTAAGCGAATAAAGGCATTATACTGTGACCAGCTTCGTTTTTCGTAAAATTCCTCAACCCATCTTTGAAATGCAACGATATCCATTTCTTCCTCATCTCCTCAATATGTTGTACAATGTTCATTGTATCATAACAATATATAGTTTCGGGGTGTAGGGATGAGAAAGATTTGTGTGTTTGCAGGTTCTAATTTAGGGGAGAGACCAGAATTTAAAGAGCAGGCAATTCAGTTAGGTAAAATGTTTGTTGAGAACGACTATGAGCTCGTATACGGTGGTTCATGTGTCGGATTAATGGGAGAAGTAGCAAACGAAGTTCTTCGTTTAGGTGGACGTGTAACAGGTGTTATGCCGCGCGGTCTATTCCGAGGAGAAATTGTGCATACAGGATTAACAGAATTAATTGAAGTAGAGACGATGCACGAACGTAAAGCTAAAATGGCAGAGCTTGCGGATGCTTTTATTGCGCTTCCAGGCGGATACGGAACGTTTGAAGAACTATTTGAAGTTGTATGTTGGTCACAAATTGGTATACATAATAAGCCGGTTGGTTTATTAAACATAAAAGGTTTTTACGGACCAATTTTGCAAATGGTTGAACGTGCAGCGGAAGAAGGATTTATGAATCCATCAAATAAAGAATTGATCGTTTCAGCAGAGACAGCAGATAAACTGATTCATGCAATCCAAAATTATGAGCGTCCTGTTTTGGGAACGAAGTGGAAGCAACTATCATAGCAAATACGGAAACACATGTCGTTTTAATTTAAGATGGCATGTGTTTTAATTTGGTTAAATATGTTAATTTTAGATGTAATGTTTTTGGAAAAGGAGAAAGAGATGGAGGAGTTTGTGTATTTAAGACCGGTCTTTAAAAGTATTTTAGCAGCATCTATTCTTGTTATGCTAATTGTTTTGAGACAGAAGAAAGAGTTGATTAATGAATTTTCGCTTTGGTTTATCTCGGTATTGTGTATCGGTGTTTCCGCGATAACGTTGTTTATGTCTGGGTTTATCGTTGATGAGTATAATCTAGGTGGAGATCCACAATCGTTTTGTATGTTTATTGCGATTGGTTGTATTAGTGGTCTGAATTTCATTATTTATTACAGAAGGCAATAAAAGAGGCATTCCATATTACTTTGGAATGCCTTTATCATTTTGATTGCTTTGTTTTTTATACAGGTACCAGCCACCCCAGCCGCCACCAATTGCTACGACAACGAGGAAAGCATAGTCCTTAACCTCGACACGTATATTGAAAATATTAGCTATAAGTAAGAGAATCCCAACTGTTATTAACGCAAAAAATGCTCTAATTAAGTAGTCTTTCAACTGAACCACTCCCGTCATTTAAGTAGTAAATGATGAATTTGGAAAAGCCTTTTGGATCTATGATGCTAAAGGGTGTTTCCTATATTTTAACATAGATGAGATTGTAATATATTGATAAAAGTAGGGGAGAGGTGTTTGTTAATATTGTCGTGATTTGTCGATAAGTCGATATAATTGAAAAATCGCTGATATATTGGAGGGAATCGCCGATATAATTGGAAAATCGCTGATATGTTGGGGGGAATCGCCGATATATTGGAAAAATCGCTGATATAAATTTCATGTACCAGCATGCGCGATCAATCTATAGAAAAAAGCGACTCTGAACGAGCCGCTTCCGCTTTAAAGTAATATCTAGCTCCGGTAGCTAGAATGTTCGGTGGCTTCGCTTTTTCCTGCGAGGCAAAGAGCGCCTCTACGTCGAAAGCTCCATCCCCCTCACATTCTGAGCAAGCTACCTCCGCTTTTAGGTGATATCCAGCTCCAGCGGCTAGAATCTCCGGTCATTTCGCTCTCTCGCTCGAAGCAAAAAGCGCTTCAAGGTCGAGAGCTCCAATGCCCTGCGATTCTGAGCAAGCCGCTTCCGCTTTTAATTATTATTGATTCAAGAACGCACGTAGCATCCAAGCGTGTTTTTCTAGTTCTGTGTAGATGCCTAGTAGTAGGTCAGATGTCATTTCATCGTCAGAGTCTTGAGCGATTTCCATGCCTTTTTTCAGTTCGACTAGCATCATTTCGTAGTCTTTCATGATTGCTTCGACCATCCCTTCTGCAGTTTCTCCGTATGCTGCTTCTTGAATAGAAGATAGTTCTAAGTATTCTTTCATTGTTGCTACTGGTTTGCCGCCAATTGCTAAAATACGTTCTGCAATTTCATCGATGTGAGTAGCTGATTCTGTGTAAAGTTCTTCGAATTTCTCGTGTAATGTGAAGAATTGAGGTCCTTTTACGTACCAATGGAAGTTGTGAAGTTTTGTGAATAAAACGCTCCAGTCTGCTACTTGTTTGTTTAATACTTCGATTACTTGTTTGTTCATTATGATCAATCTCCTTTTGAGTTGTTATGTGATATCAATTACTAATTTATAATCCTTATAATCTAGTAATCTCTATAAATCAACCCTTTTGCTGGAATTAATTTGAACAAATTATGAACTGTTGTAAATAAAAGGCCCTATTACGGTGAAGTAATAGGGACTTTGTTTGAGATATGGCTCTTGTTCTGAACGAGCCGCTTGTGCTTTTAATGATATCCAGCTCCGGTGACTAGACCAGTCGGTCATTTCGCGCCTTCCTGTGAGGCAAAGAACGCCTCTTCGTCAGGAGCTCCAATGCCCTCCTGTTCTGAGCAAGTCACCTCCGCTTTAAAGTAATATCCAGCTCCAGCGGCTAGAATCTCCGGTCATTTCGCTCTCTCGCTCGAAGCAAAAAGCGCTTCAAGGTCGAGAGCTTGAAGTGTCCTGCGATTCTGAACGAGCCGCTTCCGCTTTTATTTGTTAAACAGCCTTTTGTTTTTCTTCTACATCTTGTCCATCCCAGCACTCTGTATTCTTTAAGCCAGGGATAGAGTTTGCAACGAAGACAGGATCTTTTCCTTGTTTCTTTTGCTTCAAATAGTCTACTAATGCAGCGTAAGCAAATTTGCTAAGGAATGAGATGGCAATTAAGTTTGTGAATACCATTAGTCCCATGAATAAATCAGCTAAACTCCAAACTGTTTTAAGAGCAGCGATTGATCCGAAGAATACCATTCCGACAACTGCAATACGATAAATCATTAACCATGTTTTACTTTCTTTAATGAATGCGATATTTGTTTCACCATAATAGTAGTTTCCTAGAAGTGAACTGAAAGCGAATAGGAAAATAATAATCGCTAAGAAAGTGCTTGCCCACGGTCCAATTTGTGAACTTAATGCGTTTTGTGTTAATTCGATACCTTCTAAATTTGATCCTTTGTAAAGTCCAGAACATAATACGATAAATGCTGTTGATGTACATACTAAGAATGTATCTACGAAAACGCCTAACGCTTGAACAAGCCCTTGTTTTACAGGGTGAGATACATCAGATGTTGCGGCTGCATTAGGAGAACTACCCATTCCCGCTTCTGTAGCGAATAAACCGCGCTGAATTCCGAACTTGATTGCTGCTCCAATACCACCAGCGATGGCTTGGTCTAAACCGAATGCACCGTTAAAGATTTCCATGAAAATGCTTGGTAACATACTGAAGTTGTTAATAACGACAAAAATAGCCACGCCGATATAAACGATTGCCATTGGCGGAACAATCATTTCTGTAATACGTGAAATGCTCTTAATGCCACCAAAAATAATAACTGCAACTAATAAGGCTAATAGAGCTCCTACGATTGTTCGCTCTAGTCCAAAAGCATTTTCAAACGCTATTGTTACTGTATTTGCTTGCACTGAATTGAAAATTAATCCGTACGCAACTGTAATAAGAAGTGAAAACCAGACGCCCATCCAGCGTTTGTTTAACCCTTTTTCCATGTAATATGCTGGTCCACCACGGAACCTACTTCCATCTTTTACTTTATAAATTTGCGCAAGTGTACATTCTACAAAACTAGTAGCTGCTCCGATAATTGCGATAAACCACATCCAAAATATTGCGCCAGGTCCACCCATTGAAATTGCTAATGCTACACCAGCTAAGTTTCCGATACCGATACGTGCTGCTGCACTTAAGCAAAATGCTTGGAATGGTGAGATGCTATCTTTCTTTTTTTCTTTTCGATTAAACCCTTTACTAATTAAGCTGACCATCTCACTGAAATGAGTAATTTGGACAAATTTTAATTTAAAAGAGAAGTAAAGACCGAAGCCGATTAGCATTGCAATAAGAATATATGACCATAAAATATTATTCGTTACCTCAAGGAATCTGCTAAAGATATCAACCATATAATACACTTCCTTTTTTTCGTAATAAGAAAATTATATGCAAAAAATATACGAGAATCAATTTTTCTAAAAAATTATGTTACTTAAAACATTTTTGTGTTATGATTATGTTACATCGTAATGTTTTTAGAATTATTTACATTTTAAAAAACTAAATTTAAAGCGAGAAGGTGGGGATAATTTGAAAGAAGATTCTTTATGGAAAGTAAGCCTTGAGAGTTTGAAAATGAGAAGTAATATATTTTTTATCATTACATCTTTAAGTATCTTTTTAGGGTCCACTTATTATTACAATAAAAGATTTCCAAATCACAAATATCCTGAGTGGTTAGAATTTCTAAAGTTGATTGGATGAATAAAAGACAGAAAAACAGAAAATTAAAATAAACAAGTTATGGAGGAGCTAAAAATGAATATTAGAGAAAGTGAACTTCCGGGTATTGGTTATAAGTTTCAAATCGTTACGAAAGGTAACGAAAAGATGGTAATTGTCATTCATGATGATGGTCGTAGAGAAATGTATCATTTTGATTCAGATCATGAAGAAAGCATCTCAAGTATTTCACTACGTGACTCAGAGGCGAGACAAATCGCTGCAATATTAGGTGGAATGGTATATAAGCCTAGGGCGTTAGAAAATGTTGAGATGGTTTTTGAAGGTTTAGCGATTGAGTGGTTCAAAGTGGAGAATACAGCTCCAGCAATCGGAAAAACAATTGGCGATCTTGAAATCAGAAAAACATATAGCGTAACAATAATCGCGGTTATGAAGAAGAACATGAAGAAGCTATTTAATCCAGGACCAGAAACAGTGATTGAAGAAGGAGATATGCTTGTAGTTTCAGGTGAGAGAGAAGAAATTAAAAAAATCATTAATGAATTACTTTCAAATAGGGGGGACTGATTAGATGGATACGTTAATTTTTGAAGTTGGTACAGCTTTAGTTTTAGTGGCAATTGCAGCAGTAATTGCTGGAAAATTTAAATTCTCAGTAATTCCTTTTCTAATCGTTCTTGGAATGTTAGTAGGACCGCATGCACCGACAATAGGTGTTATCGATCTCAAATTTATTGAAAGTGCAAGTGTAATTTCCTTCCTTGGACGAATTGGGGTTCTATTCCTTCTATTCTATCTAGGATTAGAATTTTCAATGAAAAAACTAATTAAATCTGGACGCTCTATTGCGATTGGCGGAACGATTTATATTTTAATTAACTTTTCACTTGGTTTGTTATACGGATTTATAATGGGATTCCCATTACTAGAAATCTTAATTATTGCGGGTATTATTACGATTTCTTCTAGCGCTATCGTTGCTAAAGTGTTAGTGGACTTAAGAAGAACTGGTAATAATGAAACCGAATTAATTTTAGGAATTATTATGTTTGAAGATATATTCCTTGCTGTATATTTATCAGTTGTTTCTGGTTTAGTACTTGGAGATCACGCTTCCTTCTTAGGTGCCCTTACTTCAATTGGAATTGCTTTAGGATATATGCTTCTATTCTTTATAGTAGCTAGAAAGGCTACGCCGTTATTAAATAAATTGCTCAATATTAGCTCAGATGAAATCTTTATTATTGTAGTATTTGCTTCGTTATTCTTCATTGCTGGTTTTTCAGAAACAATTCACGTTGCAGAAGCAATTGGAGCACTTCTTCTAGGATTAGTTTTCTCTGAGACAGAGCATAGTGACCGAATTGAACATCTTGTTGTTCCATTTAGAGACTTTTTCGGAGCTATTTTCTTCTTCAGCTTCGGGTTAAGTATTGATCCGTTCTCATTAGGCGGAGCGATATGGTTAACGTTAGGTGCTGTCCTTCTTACGATAATCGGTAACTTTGTAGCAGGAATGATCGCAGGAAGACAAGCTGGATTATCTCATAAGGCATCAACAAATATCGGATTAACAATCGTTTCAAGAGGAGAGTTCTCCATCATTATGGCTAATATCGGCATCGCCGGTGGTTTAATGTCAGTACTGAAACCATTTTCAGCACTATACGTGCTTATACTATCCATTTTAGGCCCACTTCTGACAAAAGAGTCGAAGAATGTATATAAATTCTTAAATAAAATCTTTAAGTGGGATACGAAGACTAACTAAATTAAAAAAATAAAAGTACAAGATATTACCTGCTTGTACTTTTATTTTTGTAATGAAAACAGTAAAGAGAGGTACATGATGTTAGGAGAGTTGATTCATTCGGTTTTAGTTTTTTTAGAAGGACTTGGTTATTGGGGAATTATGCTTGGATTAATGCTAGAGGTTATTCCAAGTGAAATCGTATTGTCTTATGCAGGCTATTTAGTATCAACAGGAAGCATTACATTTTGGGGCGCTGTCGCGTTCGGTACAATTGGTGGTGTAATTGCACAACTATTCATTTATTGGATTGGTCGATATGGAGGAAGACCTGTTCTTGAGCGATATGGAAAATATATTTTAATTCAGAAGAAACATATTGATTATGCTGAAGATTGGTTTAATCGTTATGGAACTGGCGTTATCTTTACCGCACGTTTTATTCCGGTTGTGCGTCATGCTATTTCGATACCAGCGGGTATTGCGAAAATGTCACATGCTAAGTTTATTACGCTAACTACATTAGCTGTTATTCCGTGGTCAATTGTGTTTGTATATTTAGGTTTTAAATTAGGAACAGAGTGGGAAAGTATTAATAAAGTTGCGGGGCCATATGTGAAATACTTTGCACTTGCTGCTATTGTTTGTGCAATTGGTTATTTTGTATTAAAAAAAATGATGAAAAAAAAGTGATTACAGAAAAGGAATCTATGTCGACATAGATTCTTTTTTTATTGGCATTTTTTCAAGGATGAAAGAATACGTTTAATATTTACTATATTGTGGCATACATATAGGAAAAGGGAGTTTGGAAAGGGGAATAAAGAGAAATGGAACTCCAGTTTCAAAATGTATATCAACAGGTAGAGAATTGGTATGTGTTGGATTCGGAGCTTCCTTGGGATGTCAAAAAGCTGAGAGAGGATTTGTGTTCTCTTATTGAAGTATGTAAAACGCCCGTTATTTTTTGTGATACGTGTGATGCAAATGATGTACTTCTATCATTAGGGGAAGAGGAAGAAGAGTTCCTATTCCCAGTAGGTGGTTTTTATCATAAAGAAAAGAAATTAATTTTCGTTTGTATGTGGGAAGAGTATGAGCAAGTTCTCAAAACGCTACTGCATGAATTTCGCCATGCGATGCAACATAAGAGAGATATATTGTATGTGGGAAGTGAACGGTACGAAGAGCGGTGGATTGAAAAAGATGCGAGGAAGTTCGCGGAGAGGAAATTGGATGAATATAAGAGTAGAAAGTTAAAGTAAAGCATAGTGGAGAAATAGCGCTGTGCTTTTTCACTTATTAAAAATAAGTATTTGACTTTTATAAAGTTTAGTTCTAAACTAATGATATGAAACGAGCGAGGTGATGAAATGAAAACAG
Source organism: Bacillus cereus group sp. BceL291 (assembly GCF_051776705.1). NCBI lineage: Bacteria > Bacillati > Bacillota > Bacilli > Caryophanales > Bacillaceae > Bacillus > Bacillus cereus group sp. BceL291. Next base: position 178,138 of record NZ_JBPWAP010000005.1, read on the forward strand.
AAGATAGACTAGGGCTACTATTATGGTTTCGTTTGTCACGCTTTTATAATAAGAGTATTCGTGAGACGAATCAGCATTTGAAAAAATGGAATATATCTGCCGCCCAGTTTGATGTGTTAGCTCAAGTTGGAGGACATAATCGTTTAACGCAGCAAGAACTTGGAAATAAGCTATTTGTTACGAAAGGAAATGTAACGCAGCTTTTAAATAAAATGGAGCAGCTTGAGTGGATTTTGCGTGAACAAGAGGGTACTACGAAATATATTTCTTTAACAGAAAAGGGAAGAGCTTTATATGAGGAAATCGTCCCACCTCAAGAAACGTTCCAAGCAGAGAAGTTTCATAATTTAAATATAGAGGAACAAAAGCAGTTATTAACACTATTAAAAAAGTTACAGTAAGAAAAAATTTTAAAATAAATCTCGAATTCGAGATAGTATGAGGTGAAGGATATGTTTAGAAAAGTTGATCATAAAAATATGGGCAGAGCAAATCATGGTTGGTTAAATACACATTTTCATTTTTCTTTTGCCAATTACTACAATCCAAATAAAATGAACTTCGGAGCGTTACGTGTTATTAATGATGATCTAGTAGCGGCGCAAACTGGTTTTGATATGCATCCGCACCGTGATATGGAGATTATTTCTTACGTTGTAGATGGTGCTTTAACACATGAAGACAGCATGGGAAATCGCGGAACGATTGAGCGTGGACATGTTCAATATATGAGTGCTGGCACGGGTGTATTTCATAGCGAGCATAATTTAGGCGATGAAACGCTGCGTTTATTACAAATTTGGATTTTACCAGACCGTGCGGATCATAAACCAAACTATGGTGAGTTTAAATTTGATTGGAGCAAGCGCGAAAATGAATGGTTCCATATGGTATCTTCAGTAGAAGGAAATGCACCAATTCAAATTCACCAAGATGCGAATTTATACTCCTTATCATTAGAGGCTGGAAAAGAAATTCATTTTCCAGTGAAAGAAGGCCGTCAATTGTATCTTGTACAAATTGAAGGAAGCAGTGTAATCAATGGTGAAACGTTTGTTATGCGGGATGCAGCAGAAGCGGTAGAAGAAGATATTCATATTGAAGCAAAAGAGCAATCTCATTATTTAGCAATTGAATTGAAAAAACAATAAAAGGTTTATAGAAAAGAGGACATCCGATAGATGTCCTCTTTTTTGATTGGAATTGTCTGAAAAATGTTTCTCAAATTTTCGGTAGAGGTATCGGCTGGGAAAATAAGAATTGTATAAAAGTGTCAAAAATCTTTATGGGAATGGGGAATGTTATAGTGAAAAAGCAAGTCATTTCATCAGCATTAGCGTTAACTGTTATCGCCGGGGGATTTGGAGCGTTTGGGGCAACGACAACGAAAGCGGAAGAACAAAAAATTCAATATCATCAAGAATTTAAAACACCTGCATACATAGGTGAAGAATGGAAAGCACCGGAAGGACTAGATAAAAAAGAGACAGTCTTTCAATACTTAGAGAGTAAGAAAGATATGTTTAAATTAGCAGGAAATATTGAAAAGCATTTTAATATCGTTGGAGAAGAAAAAGACGCTGAATCTGATACGACACATGTGAAGCTAGTTGAGAAACATAATAACATTCCTGTGTACGGTTCTGATCAAACTGTTACACTTGATAAAGAGAATAATGTAAAAGCATTCTTCGGACAAGTTATTCCGAATTTAGATGATAAAAATATTCCTGCAGCTGCAAGCATTACTGCGGAACAAGCAGAAACGATTGCAAAGGCAGATATTGAGAAAGAAATTGGTAAAGTAAAGAGTTATGACGGTGTGAAAAAAGATTTGTTTGTATATGAAAAGGACGGTAATTACTACCTTGCATACTTAGTTAAGGCATCGATTTCAAAACCAGCTCCAGGATATTGGCATTATTTTGTTGATGCAACGAATGGAAATGTTATTGAGAAATATAACGCTGTAGATAACATTACTGGATTTGGTTACGGAGTATTAGGTGCTAGACAATCATTTGAAATTGCTCAAGATACGAAAACAGGACAATTCAACTTGTTTGATGGTAAACGAGGACAAGGCATTCATACATTTGATGCAGAAAATATGGACGAGAACTGGTTTAATTTATTCTCACAATGGCTTGGATATACAGGAGAAGAAGTTGAAAGTAAATCTAAGTTCTTCGAAGATAAAGCTGCAGTTGATGCGCATGTAAATGCAGGGAAAGTATATGATTACTACAAAAAGACATTTAATCGTAACTCTTTCGATGATAAAGGTGCGAAGCTTATTTCAACTGTTCACGTAGGTACAGCTTGGAATAACGCAGCTTGGAATGGTGTGCAAATGATGTATGGTGATGGAGATGGAAAAACTTTCATTCCATTATCTGCTGGACTTGATGTTATCGGTCACGAATTAACGCATGCTGTAACTGAACATACAGCAAACCTTGTTTACAAAAATGAGTCAGGGGCGTTAAATGAATCGTTATCTGATATTATGGGTGTTATGGTTGAGAAGAAGAGCTGGGATTTAGGTGCTGATATTTATACACCTGATAAACCTGGTGATGCGCTTCGCTCTCTTAAAGACCCAGCGTCTATTCCAAACCCATTAAAACCAAGTGAAGGTTACCCAGATCACTATAGTAAACGTTACACTGGAACAGCTGATAATGGCGGCGTTCATATTAACAGCAGTATTAACAATAAAGCTGCATACTTAGTATCTGAAGGCGGGGATCATTACGGCGTGAAAGTAACTGGAGTGGGCCGTGAAGCGACAGAAAAAATTTACTACCGTGCTCTTACGAAATATTTAACTGCAAACTCTGACTTCAAAATGATGCGTCAAGCGGCACTTCAGTCAGCTGAAGATTTATACGGTAAAAACTCTAAAGCTGTACAAGCTGTAACGAAAGCTTATGATGCAGTAGGTGTAAAATAATAAGAGAAAAGACCTGACATCCTATTTTACTGAAAGATAAGAAAAGTGAACTTTGAGGTTTGAATTAGCAATAAAGGTATGTTGTTAAACAATTGTAGGGAATAAAAAGAGGAGTGGGGGAATCCACTCCTTTTA